>NZ_JBNGCO010000020.1:0-4542 GCF_049974805.1 Baaleninema sp. | reverse complement strand
CCCGCTGGCGTTCGTTTTCTGCCCGCTGGCGTTCGTTTTCTGCCCGCTGGCGTTCGTTTTCTGCCCGCTGGCGTTCCGTTTCCGCTTGCTGTTGAAGTTGGTTATAGGTGAGGAACGCTTCGCCGTTGGCGCGATAGAGTTTGAGGTCGTTGTCGGTTAACTCGAAACGGATTTGCAACCGGGGACTCACCCAATTGTCGAGGGTTTCGATGACGTTTAAGTGAGAATTGTCGCCTTGAGCTTCATCCCGCAGCCAACCGCTTAAATCGTTACGATCGGGGTCGTAGAGATAGTATTCTTCAACGCCGTATCGATCGTAAAAAAGCAGTTTTTTATCCATCTCCGTTTGGCGGTTTCCCGGCGATCGAATCTCGAAAACCACTTGTGGCGCGATGTTGTCTTCCCGCCATTGCAAATAAGAACCGCGATCGCCCTTTGGTCGTCCAAATACCACCATCACGTCCGGGGCTTGACGGATTTTCGGCTGACCTTCGACGGGATACCACAACAAATCGCCCGCGATGAAAACCTTGGGATCGTCAGCGTATTGCCACTCGAGATTTCCGTGAATTGTGGTAATCCAGCGAAATTGTCGGGTATTGTCTGCCATCGGGCGGCCGTCGCTTTCGGGGTAAACGATTGGCGACTTTATTCGGGATTTGAAAGGTGCAACCATCACCTTGTTTCTAACTCGCCGTTTCTATGATATCTAAAAAATATCGATGCTGTCGGTTGGGTCTAGTGAAAGTGAAACCCAAGAAATCAAAGTTTTTTATTTAAAAATACTCAAAGTAGCCAGGTTTTAAATCACCACAGATACACAGAGGACACAGAGGATTTGAGTTAAAAAAATTGATTATTTTTCTTCTTTGGCGATGTTGAAGATTAACTCGTCGGTTAACTGTGGCGTTCCCTCTTCGCTCAACAACATTAAATATTCGATGTTTCCGGCCGGCCCGCGAACGGTAGACTGGGTTAAACCCCGATCGATCCATCCCAAACTTCTGGCTGCATCTCGAACCTGTGCGATCGCCTCCGCCCTGGCTTTGGGATCGCGCACGACGCCTTTTTTACCCACTTTCGATCGACCCACTTCAAACTGAGGTTTCACCAACACGATCGCTTCCCTCGGCGATACCATCAAATTCCACATCGCGGGAAATACTTTCGCCAGGGAAATAAAGGAAACGTCTACGACGCCTAAATCGGGATGCGGATCGTCGTTTTGATAGAGTTTATCGGGGGTTAAATAGCGTAAGTTGGTGCGTTCTTTTAAGATTACGCGATCGTCGTTGCGGAGTTTCCAATCTACTTGTCCGTATCCCACATCGACGCCGTAAACCCGTTTCGCCCCGGCTTGTAACAGACAATCGGTAAAGCCTCCGGTGGAAATTCCGCCATCGAGACAAATGCGATCGCGCACTTCCACCGGAAACACCTGTAACGCACACTCTAACTTCTCTCCCCCCCGCGAGACGAATTTCGATCGCGCCTTCACGGTAATTTCCGCGTCTTCTGACACCTGGGTTCCCGGTTTGTCGATGGGATGCTGGTTGACGCGCACTTCTCCCGCGCGAATCCAACGTTGCGCCAGTTGGCGAGACGGACAAAGGTTGCGATCGACCAGAAGGCTATCGAGGCGTTTTTTGGGCATTTTTTAATATTTCTTAAGTTAATTTTTTTGAAAATTCCTTGACAAACCGTTGGGTTTTCTTGGAGTTTCTCTTATAATTTTGGGTCTGTTGGAGTTAAGTTGATAAGCAGAGTTTATGAAATTCCGAAACCGCTGGCGTCGGGGCGAACAGTAGGGGCGAACCGCCGTTCGCCCCTACAAGGGTCTGGGTATTATAAGCGATCGAATTACACCGCAATTCCAACAGACCCATAATTTTTTGAAAGTCGTTTTCAAGATTTTCGCAACAGTATCAACCCATTCCATACCGCGATTTAACCGCTCTCAGACGGCGAATTTTTTTCGTGTTTCTCGTAAGCCGTCACAATTTTTTGAACCAACGAATGGCGCACCACATCCGCCGAAGTCAAATGACAAAACGCGATACCTTCGACGTTTTTCAAAATCCGTTCCGCCACCTTCAACCCCGACATTTGATGAGACGGTAAATCCGTTTGAGTAACATCACCCGTCACCACCATGCGCGAATTGAATCCCAACCGCGTCAACACCATTTTCATCTGCGCCGAAGAAGTATTTTGCGCCTCGTCGAGAATCACAAAAGCATTATTTAACGTGCGTCCGCGCATATAAGCAATCGGCGCAACTTCCACGATTCCCCGTTCCATCAAATCGGGAATTTTTTCCGCATCGATGAGTTCGTAAAGCGCATCGTACAGCGGTCGCAAAAACGGACTGACTTTCTGCTGTAAATCTCCCGGTAAAAAGCCCAACCGTTCCCCCGCTTCCACCGCCGGACGAGTCAGAATCAACCGTTCGTATTGCTTATCGAGGAGGGCTTGCACCGCCAACATCGCCGCCAAATAGGTTTTTCCCGTCCCCGCCGGACCGATGCAAAAGGTTAAATCGTGGGTGCGAACCGCTTTGACATACTGACGCTGGCGGAAGGTTTTCGCGCGAATTTCGTCGCCGCGACGGGTGCGCGTGATGATGTCGTCCCGTAAGTCTTTTAACTCTCCTTGGCGTCCCGTATCGAGAGCGTGCATCGCCGTGGCGATATCCACATCCGCGATCGGTTTTCCCACTTTCCACAGCGGACCGAGTAACCCCACCAGGTTCTTGCAGCGTTCGACCTGGGTCGCGGTTCCCGACAACATCAACTCTTGACCTCTCAGCACGAGATTCGCCCCGGTTTTACGGGAGAGGGTTTTCAGGTTGATTTCTTGCTGTCCCGCTAAAGCGAGGGCGTTTTCGGGATCGAACAGATCGATGGTAAGCCGGTCAGTCATGCATTGTGATTCAGAAGAACTTCAGAAGAATTTAAAAAAATGGAGAGATAGAGGTAAAAGTGAAGAGTGAAGAGTGAGGAAATCAGTACGCTTCACGCTTCACACCTCTGTTTTTAGCGATTCGATTTAGCGATTCGATCGCGGGCGGCGTCGGGGCGATCGCGAACTGCGATCGGACGAACGCCCGTTTCGAGGTTTGGGGGAATGGTGTTCCCGATGGGCTTCGACCCCACCGAATACATCCAAAACGAGCGAGTGACCGGCCGTTTGAGCCATCGCCTTTAGGCTATGGCGAATCGCGTCGATGTTCCGTCCGCCTCGACCGAACACGCGGGCGCGATCGCTCTCGTCGAAGGCGACGCGCACCCAAACTTGAGGTTTAGTCGAACCGTACTCGCAATCGACGCTCAGCGATGCTGGAGATTCGAGAAACGGCTCGACTAAAAAACGGACTAATCCCCCATAATCGGGAGTTTTAGGCGTTGCTGGTGGGCTTGACTTGCTCGAAGACATTGGCTTTTTGCAGGATGTGCCGAACCGTATCGGTCGGTTGGGCGCCTTGTTGCAGGCGCTTGACGATCGCCGGAACGTCTAAGCGAGTTTCGTCGGTTCTCGGGTTGTAAAAACCGAGTTCTTCGATGGGGCGACCGTCGCGGCGGGCGCTGCTTTTCATCGCCACGATCCGATAGCTAACTTCTCGTTTTTTACCAAACCGTTTGAGTCGGATTTTGATTGCCATTGCAGATGGAAGTACTGAAATTTTGAGTCAAGCCCTTATTTTACCATCTCCGCCCCCAGTCCTGAAAGGGTCGAATTGCGGTTTGTCTCGGGTTCAGCGTCAGGGTGGAATCGGCTGGAATTGAGGTCGATCGTTCGCCGATCGACAGAGGGGGTATAATTTAGCCTTAAACGCTCACCCATTGGTATGGCACAGCGATACGTCCGAGTCCGAACTGCCCAAGGACGCATTTATTACGGCTTGCTTCAACTCAATCACGCGGTGCAGGTATTCGACGCGCCTCCGTGGTTGAACGGTCAACCCACCGATCGCGAACTGGCGGCGGAAAAGTACCAACTTCTCGCCCCCTGTGCGCCGTCGAAAATCGTCGCCGTGGGTAAAAACTATCGAAAACACGCTCAAGAAATGGGGTCGGACGTTCCCCAGGAACCGTTACTGTTCCTCAAAGCCCCCACCAGTCTCGTCGGAAACAACGAAGCCATCGTCTATCCGACGCAATCGCAACAGGTGGATTACGAAGGGGAACTGGCCTTAGTTATCGGCGCCCCCTGCGAAGACTGTTCGACGGAGGAAGCCGCCTCGAAGATTTGGGGCTACACCATCGCCAACGACGTGACGGCGAGGGATTTACAGCGAAAAGACCGTCTGTGGACGCGGGCGAAGGGATTTAATACCTTTTGTCCCCTCGGTCCCTGGACGGTGCGGGAAATCAATCCCGGCGCGAAAATTCAAACCTTTGTCAACGACGAAAAAGACCCCCGACAGTCTTCACCGATCGATCGGATGGTGTTTCCGCCAGAGGTTCTCGTCTCTTATATTTCCCAAATCTTGACATCCTCACCGCCCTGGAAGGGCGGTGATTCCCAAACCTCGCGATTTGG
>NZ_JBNGCO010000019.1:4681-52542 GCF_049974805.1 Baaleninema sp. | reverse complement strand
CGCCGTCCGTTGAGGATGTCCGTTTTTCAGAACTTTCCGTTTTTCAAAACTCACTGAACAACCGGAGATCGATCGCAGACTCCCAGACTCTACATTTCCCTCAATACCTCTGACCGAGAGCGTTCGACAAATGGCTAACTTCGACACCGCCACCGGCCAACTGAACAACAACGATCTCATCTACTATCCCTTCAACATTGTAGTACCCAACACGGCTTCGAGACTCGACCAATACATACTCACCCTCGACCAACCGCCGGCCAGTCTCACCCTCCGACTCGAAAGCACCTCAAACGGAAATTTCGGCATCGCTGCCGTCAATCCCGATAACGGAATTGAAATTCTCGGAAGTTTTGACTACGGCGCCGCCCCCGTATCGAACGTTCCGTTAGTTCCCGGTCAAACCAGCTATCGCGTCGTCCTCCTGTCCGACGAACCCCCAGCCGCCTTTCCCCTCAGTTACAAACTGCAAGCCGAAGCCGATACGGCCAACATCACCCTAACCGAGTTAACCGCTTCCGTCGCCGGAGTGCCCCAATCCGGCAACACCCTTTCCCTCAACGGCCAACTGACTCAAGGAGATCTTCTCGTCATCACAGCAACCGACAGAGAATGGTCTCTCGCTGACGAGTACCGAGTCGTCCCCACGTTTGCCGGAGAAACCCTGACAGCGCAAGTTTCCCAAGGCATCGGCTTGAACCCTCGCCTCCAAATCATCAACGCCACCGCCGGAACCGTAACTGACTCGGTTCTCGGTGTCGGGGCCACAGCCACCGAACCCCTCTTAGCCGGGAACGAATATCGCGTGAGAGTCTTCAACAACGAGAAACTCGGCGAAGAGGACACCCGCAACTACACCCTAACCTTAAACGTTCCCAACGGCCTCAGCGTCGCCGAACTGCGATCGGTCGAAGGGTTCGGACAAGTCAACACCAACACCCCAACCCCGACCCCCGCACCGCCTCCCGTGGCAGCCAACACCGCAGAATACGCCAGTTACAACAAAGGCACCAAAGGCAGCGCCCAAAATCCCGACCCCAACGGCGTTTATAACGACTTCAACCTCATCGGACTGTCCAACGGCGACGACACCATCGACCTCAACGCCGTGCCGAATTTGGGAGCGCCGCCGATTTTCACGGACTTGCGACCCGGCATCAACATCGACGGTTCGGAAAATTACCAAGACGGTCGCTGGGTGGTTGCCCTCGGCGGTAACGACACCTTTATCGGAACGGCCGGGAACGACGTACCGATCGCCGGCAATACGGGAAACGATATCTTTAACATGGGCGCTGGTGACGACGTGGCCGTTGGCGGTGCGGGAGACGACCTCCTTAACGGCGGCGATGGAAACGACGTTCTCAACGGCAATCCCGGTAACGATCGCGTCAACGGCGACAACGGCAACGACATCCTCAACGGCGGTGCGGGAGACGACCTCATCGACGGCGGCGCGGGGAAAGACCGCCTGCAAGGGGATGGCGGCCGGGATTTCCTCACCGGAGGTACGAACGACGACACTTTCGTTCTCCACCGCGACAGCGCCACAGCGGACTTAACTGAGGTGGATGTCATCACCGATTTCCAAATTGCTGAAGCGGACAAAATCGAATTGGTGGGGGCGACCTTTGCTGAGGTGACTCTCGATGCGACCGATCTGGCGATCGATGGCGGCGTTTCTGTGGCTTCGACGGCGATTAAACTGGCGGCCAGCGGTCAGTATATCGGTTTGGTGCAAGGGGTGACGCCTTACGATTTAGCGGCGGCCTCGGGTAGCGTCTTTGTCTGAGACGGGATTCGATTTCTGAGGTTTGTTGGCTCGGGGTTCTGACTCGAACTCTAATACATATTTTATGTATTTTGTCAACCAACTATCTCGAAAATTTTTCTGGATCGCCGAGTTTTTTCCAAGGCGGTGAGGGTTGCATCTCAATGGATGTAAAAATATGAGTTTGCGGTAGGTTGGGTGGAGCGATAGCGAAACCCAACAACAGCTCAATTCAGTGTAGAGACTCCGATCTGATAAATTTACATTTTTGAGATGCACCCGCGTTGAGGATGTCAATCGGGAATTTTGATGACGTACACTTGTGCGGAAATCGACAGTTTAGAGGCTTGGAATTTGACGCGATCGATTTCTAAGGATACCCCTTCAATTTCCATATATTTCAAATTAATAAACTTCCAAGTTTGAGCCACCGTAAACTCGGCTAACTTTTGCGATAAATCTCCATCCGTTTTAATTTGCGTGTCGCGAAAGGTAATCGCACCCTCGTCGGGTATAAATTCGAGCTGTGTTTGGAGGTCGATTTGTATCGGTTCGTCGCGATTTTCAATGCCGTAGGTCATCTGAACCGACAACGCGCCCCCTTCCGCGAGCTGGCAGTCTACTGCGTCGATCGATACTGATTTGGCGTCGATTCCTTTCACGATTGTTTCTTTCTCGTGCAGGAAGTCTAAAACTTTTTTAGACCTTAAAACATAGGCAATATTTCGGTTATTTAAAACCATTTGAATCGAGCCTTGCGTGGGTTCTTGAAGCTCCACATTTCCCACGACAGCTTTAAGAGGATTAATGGAAAAGGTTTGGAGGCGAATGGCAAAACTGGCCATGGAAACGTTAGAGGAGACGACCACGCCATCGGCGTTAAGTTCTAGTCCGTCCACGGTTCCAGAGGTGATGCGATCGGTATCGGCACTCACGTGAATTTCTAATGTTTCCGCTCGATCGATTTGAGCAGAAAATATGACTTGTGCGATTTTATCGATCGTTTTTTCGACAAGTTTGGGATTTTGGGGTGAGTCTATCATAAAAAATCTTGCGATCGAAAATACTAGCGTTAACAGTGCGATCGAATCTCCGTTACGTCGATCGCCCCGAGCGCCAAATACTAAACACCAACCACAACCCGAACAAACAAGCCGTCCAAAACAGCGCGTTCGTCAACCAAGGCACCGCCGCCACTTGGTCTTTCGACACCACCAGCGCCCCCGCCAAAATCAACGCCGCCACCACAATACTCGAGGAGAGGCGGTTGGCAGATTCATCGAGACTGCGGCGCAAATCCTGCAACTCGTGAACTCGCAGGTTCCATTTCAGGCTTTCCGTCGTCACTCGTTCCAACAAAAAATCAAGTTGTCGCGGCGAGTTCAACGACAAACTCTTAAACTCCAAACTCGCCCCGAGGAAATCTTGCAGCGGATTGGCGCCGAGTAACTGTCGGCGCATCAAATCCACCGTCAGGGGTTTAATTTCATCGAGTAAGTTAATTTCCGGGTTGAACGTCCGCGCCACCCCTTCCAAATTCGCCAACGCTTTGGCGTAAAGTCCCATATTGCTCGGCCAGCGTAAATGATTGCGCCGCGCCGCCTGAAGGACTTCGTAAAACGCCTCGCTGAAATTCAGTTGGGACAAACTTAAGTTGTAATACCGCCGCAACAGGCGATCGTATTCGTTTTGCAGGCGGATGAAATTCACCGGACGCACCGGTTGCGCCAGTTGTAACGTCAGTTGAGCGCACCGCTGCGCGTCCAGGCTAATCATCGCCAAAATAATTTCTATGAGCAAGCCTTGAGTACGGGGGTCGAGGGTTCCCGTCATTCCCACGTCTAACAACGCCACTCGTCCGTCGCTGAGGTAGAAAATATTACCGGGATGGGGGTCGGCGTGGAAAAACCCCTCGAGAAACAACTGTTGCAAAAAGGCGCGGAACAACAGCGTGGTGATGGCGTTGCGTTCCGCTTGCGGGTCGCCGTGGTAGCCTTTTCCCCTAATCTCCGCCGAGAGGATGGGAATTCCGTCGAGCCATTCCATCGTTAACAGGTTAGGGGTGGTGTACTCCCAATAGATAGTGGGGACGGTAATGCGATCGGCGTCGAACCATTCGCTGGAACTGAGACAGCGTTCGAGGCGATCGGTATAGTGCGCCTCTTGGGTGAAATCCAGTTCGTCCCGCAGCGCGTTGGTAAACTCTTCCGCCAGTGCGATCGCGTCGTAATATTCCCCGAAATCCGTTCCCGAAACCAGTTCGGCCAGGTTCGTGAGGAGTTCGATATCGCGATCGACCGTTTCCCCAATACCGGGACGCTGGACTTTTAACGCCACTTCCCGGCCATCATGAAGGGTGGCGCGATGGGTTTGAGCCAAAGAGCCAGCGGCGACCGGTTCCCTATGGATGTGAGAGAAGGTGCGATCGAGGGGACGATCGAGCTGTCGTTGCAATTGCGCCTCGATATCCGGCCAGGGAACCGGAGGAACGTCCGCTTGAAGGGCGCTCAAGGCTTTAATGTATTGCGGCGGAAGCAATTCGGGACGAGTGCTGAGGAGTTGTCCCAATTTCACGTAAACCGGCCCCAAATCGATGAGAATGCGTTGCAACACCGTTGGAGGCGGAAGTTCGGGTTTTTCGGCGTCGTTATTGCTCAACAATCGCCTCATATAGTCCCATCCGTGATACAGAACCACTTCGAGAATTTCTCGCTGTCTGGAATTCGATTTCGTCAAGGTCGATATCATGTCGCGGGGTGATGAGGTGATGGGATGATGAGGTGATGGGATGATGGGGAGAAACTGCTCAGGGTTCACGGTTCCCTGTTCGCTGTCCCCTGCTCCCTGTAAAAATCCCTTCTCCCCAATAGGAGAAGGGGCGAACTGATTCCTCTCGATTGGGGAAGTCAGGCGATCTGCTGGCGATTATTGTTGGAATTTCTGCGAAGCGCGATCAAAGGCTCCGGTCAACTCGTTCCAGGCGTTTTCAAACCCCGATTGCACTTCCGACCAAGCGTCTTCGCTGGTTTGCTTCATTTCTTCAAATTTCGCTTGCGCGGCGTCGCGCTTGGCGTAGAGTTCTTCCATTCTATCGTGGTAATCCGCCGAGGCGTCCGCTTTGGCTTGTGCGGTTTTCGCTTTCAACTCGTCGATTTGAGCGTTGAGCTTGTCGAGTTGTGCTTTTACTTTTTGTTGGTACTCTTGGCGAGCTTCGGTTTGAGTAGCCATACTGTCTGATTCCTCCTGAGTTCGGCTTAACATCTCGTTTTAATCGATTTTCAAACCAGCTCGAACGGGTTGTCTTTCTCTAACTTCGTAAAAGGCGAATTAGAAATGCTAGTTTGAAATGCTAGTTTTATTGAATCACTCTCGAAGGCTCTAAAACATCTGTCTCGAGAGCGATTTCGACTCTATCTCGCGGTCGATCTGTCATGGAATGCGGCTTTTGAGCGGGGGACGAACTGAGGCGATCGCGCGTTCGCAACGGCGTGACCGTTAGTCTACTTTGGCGATAATCCAGACGGCGTGAACGATACCGGGAATGTAACCGAGTAATGTCAGCAGAATGTTCAGCCAGAACTGTCCTCCAAACCCCACTTGCAGAAACACGCCGAGGGGAGGCAGTAAAATAGCTAGGATGATGCGAACGATATCCACGAGTTTGTCGTCCTCCGTGTAAATTCTTGTGTCTTTATTTATACTTTGACAAAACTTTTCAGGCGATCGCATCCATCTCTCGGTAGATCTTATAGAAATCGAGCAATTTAAGGCTTGTTCCCGGCTAGCTTTTACTGGCAAAGTACATCGACTTTACAGGGATTGATATTTTTCAGGCAATTTTTTTACAAAATATAAAGACTTGCGATCGCAACTTAATAAAATCTTAATATCATTCACAAAAATTATTCAATCTGGAGAGTTTAGCTATAGAAAAATCTGTAAAAATTGTCTAACCTACGGTAGAGAGAACGATTAAAATATCCGTGTTAGCTTGAAAGCCAAGACGGATTGAGGAGAAAGCCATGAACGCCACCATCCTGCGCCAGGTGTGGTCTGCTGTCGAAGACACTCAAGCCGCTACCCTGGTCAACCTAGACGATTCGACCTTGATCGATCGCCTGATTTGGGACTTACAAGCCCAACGAGTCCTTGAAGGAAACGATATCGAAGAAGTGAGTCGCTATCTGCGATCGCGCATCAGCCTGATTCGAGATTTAGCCGACGGTCGCGTCATTCGCGCCACCAGCTAAGATCGATCGTCGTCCCCCCACAGCTTGCAGACCCCGAGACTTTAACCCTGCACCCTAGTCCTCGAGGAACGATTTTTTATGAAGGTTGCTGTATTTAGCACCGAACCCTACGATCGCCAATTTCTCGACGCCGCGAACCCGTCTATTCCCGGCGATCGCGAACTGGTGTATTTCGACACCCGACTCGAACCGAAAACCGCCTGTCTCGCCGCTGACTTTCCCGCCGTTTGCGTCTTCGTCAACGACGACGTCGGCGCTGAAACCTTAAACATTTTGTCCGAGGGGAAAACTCGCCTCGTGGCCTTGCGATCGACCGGATACAACAACGTCGATCTTGAAACCGCCGTCGATCTCGGCATTAAAGTCGTGCGCGTCACTGATTATTCTCCCTACGCCGTCGCCGAGCATGTGGTGGGGTTGATTCAATCCCTCAACCGCAAAATTCATCGCGCCTACAACCGCGTTCGCGACGATAACTTTTCCCTCAACGGATTGTTGGGATTCGATTTACACGATCGCACCGTAGGAATTATCGGAACGGGTCGCATCGGCCGGATTTTCGCGCAAATCATGCACGGCTTCGGCTGTCACTTACTCGGATACGATCCCTATCCCCATCCCGAATTCGAGGCATTGGAAAACGCCCGTTACGTAGAGTTTTCTGAAGTGCTGAGTCAGTCTGATATTATCTCGCTGCACTGTCCCCTCACAGAAGACAACTACCACCTCATCAACAGCGACGCGATCGCTCAATTCAAACCGGGGACGATGTTAATCAACACCAGTCGCGGTCAACTCATCGATACGAAAGCGGCGATCGCAGGCATTAAATCCGGTCAAATCGGCTATCTCGGCATCGACGTTTACGAACAGGAAGAAACGATTTTCTTCCGCGATTTGTCCGACACCATCATTCAAGACGATACCTTTCAACTGCTACAATCCTTTTCCAATGTCTTGATTACCTCTCACCAAGGATTTTTTACCCGAGAAGCCCTCACCGATATTTCCCGAACCACCATCGAAAGCATTGCTGCTTTTCAACAGAGAGACCCCCTGAAACACGAACTGACGCGACCTGAAAAAGTTCCGGTTTAAACTTGATGGTAATGTTCCGTCCTCGAACCCCGGCCAGAGAGTCCGGGGTTCGAGCGTTTTTGCAAGCTGTTATCGCACATCTAATTCCCACGTCTGTTTTTGCGAATTCGTCTGAAATCCCGTTTCCTCGTTTAGAGAACTCGCTGTTTGAAATTAAACTTAGATTCTGTATAAATTTTTAAAGTGAATCTTTAACGCCAATCTTTAAGATTTGTTTTTCAAACAAATTCGTAAATGGGGCTTGTTTTTTATATCAAATAAATTACTGGCTTGTACCAGTTGACTGAGTTTTTTATAACCGTAATTTCGCGGGTCAAACGACGGTGAAAGCTTGGTCAGTTGAGACCCGACAGCGGCCAATCCCACCCAGTCATCATCGCCGCTGGCCGCTTCGTAAGCGTCAATCAACAATTGGTGATAACTCGATTTAGCAACGCTATTTTTAGAGGAATTTTCGTCGTTCTTCTCC
This sequence comes from Baaleninema sp., assembly GCF_049974805.1. Classification (NCBI taxonomy): domain Bacteria; kingdom Bacillati; phylum Cyanobacteriota; class Cyanophyceae; order Oscillatoriales; family Oscillatoriaceae; genus Baaleninema; species Baaleninema sp. Next base: position 44,954 of record NZ_JBNGCO010000019.1, on the reverse strand, counting down.
GGTTCTTTACGGTTTTCTAAAATTTCAGTATAAATAAATTTATTACAGGCTTTCACGAACGGAGATGGGGTTTTTCCCTCTCCGAAGCCGTATACGACCAATCCCGCTTCGCGAATTCGGCAAGCCAACCGGGTAAAATCGCTGTCGCTGGAAACGATACAAAAGCCATCGAAATTTTCTGTATACAATAAATCCATTGCATCGATAATCAAGGCGCTATCGGTGGCGTTTTTACCCGTTGTATAGGAAAACTGTTGAATGGGTTGAATGGCGTGATTGAGAAGTTGCGACTTCCAAGAATTGAGTCGCGTACTCGTCCAATCTCCGTAAATCCGTTTGACGTTGGCTGTTCCGTATTTGGCAATTTCTTTTAATAAGGAATCTAGAATTTTGGCATTGGCGTTATCGGCGTCGATTAAGACGGCGAGACGATGGGTGTGAAACTGTTCGCGAGCGTTCATCTAATTAAGCTATAGCTATGATTTGAGCAGTGCAGGAAAATAGACCCCAAAACTGGCGATCGATGGTTGCGAACATCGATTTGGGGTGAAATTCAATCTATTCTAGCAAGCGTGTTTGCAAGGTCGATCGGGTTGGGTTTGGCGTGAAGGCTTTACCGATCGAGCTTTGTCAGGATTGACGTCGTTTGCAAGCACTTTTAAAAAATTTTAGAACTGAGAGAGAACGTCGAGAGGGTTGACGGGGGGCGATCGCACTGAGAAGGAGAGGTGAGAAGGAGAGGTGAGAAGGAGAGGTCGTCACGGCGCAATATGGGAGGTGAAGTCCAGTGCGATCGCTCAATTTTAAAGAAAATACGTAAAAAATATCAACTTCCTGAAATTTCGGGTATATTAATATAATTTGACCGGAAAAAAACAACATAGTTTGTAATCTTTAACGTAAAAAATTGACGAAATCATAAAACCAATCTAAGCCCAAAGACGGGTTAACATTCATCGCTCAATATCGATGCGATCGAAAAGGCGATCGCACTTCATAGCGAATCCGCGATCGCCGTTTGAGATGGCCTCCATAGCGTCGGAGGCCGCGGGATTTCAGGCGAATTGGCAAAAACCGACTTGGGAAATCGGATTCCGTATCAGAAGACTTGGAAGAGGTGAGGCGAACCGAGCCGCGCGATCGTCCCCCGAAACCCCTGGCGTCGTTCTCCGTTGGCGAAGTCGGGGCGATCGTCGACGCTCCGAACGGTCGATCGTGTTTCCCCAAGAGCCTTAAACTGAATAGACACGGATAGACAGTGAACGATTTCAACGGCCTCGACATGGAAACTCGCGACCTCAACGACTCACAACCATCAGACTCTCAACCGATGCCCCCGCGCATCTCCATTTTTACGATGTTTCGCCTCGGACTCTATCAAATGGGACTGGGGATGATGTCGCTACTGACGCTGGGGGTGATCAACCGTATCGCCATCGACGAACTGAAAGTTCCCGCCATTATCGCCACCGCCGCCATCGCCATGGAACGGTTCGTTTCCCCGGCGCGAGTCCTCTTCGGTCAAATGTCCGACGCCAAACCGCTGTTCGGAAAACACCGTTCTGGCTACGTTTGGATTGGTGCCGTTCTGTTTACCCTCACGTCCTTTGTGGCGTTACAGGTGTTGTGGCAACTGGGGAACAGCGTGCAAACCGTGGGATTGAGCGCCCCCACCTATGGCTGGGCGATCGCGCTGGCGGCAGTATTTGCCTTTTACGGACTTTCCCTCAGCGCCAGTTCGACCCCCTTCGCCGCCATGTTGGTGGACATTTCCGACGAGGACAATCGATCGAAACTCATTAGCGTAGTTTGGTCGATGTTGATGGTGGGAATCGTCGTCGGGGCGATTATCAGTTCCACCTTACTCGACCAGCCGGAAATCTGCGGGGCGGAGATCCTCTCCTATTCCCCCGGACAAACGGAACAGATGGCGAATATCGCTACCCTCAGCAGCACCATTAACCCGGTGTTTGTCATCGTTCCGGCGATCGTCTTGGGACTCTGTTTGCTGGCGACGGTGGGGGTGGAAAAGAAATATTCCCGCTACGCTCTGCGATCGAGCGCCGCCAACCACGAAGATAAAATTACCCCCGGTAGCGCCCTTCGCGTCCTCACCGCCAGCCCTCAAACTGGGGTGTTTTTCTCGTTTTTGCTAGTGTTGACGATTAGCTTGTTCGCCCAAGACGCGGTAATGGAACCCTACGGCGGCGAAGTCTTCGGAATGTGCATTTCCGAAACGACGAAACTCAATATTCCCTTCGGTATGGGAACCCTCGTCGGGATTGGGTTTACTGGATTTGCCATCATTCCCCGGTTTGGGAAAGAACGCACCACGAAATACGGTTGCATCGGCGCGGCGGTATGTCTGGGATTGGTGATTTTGGCCGGGGTAACGACCGACGCCGGGTTGCTGAAAGCTGGAATCGGGCTGTTTGGCTTGTTTTCCGGTGTCTTGACGGCAGGTGCCACCAGTTTGATGTTGGATTTGACCGTGGCGGAAACAGCGGGAACCTTCATCGGTGCCTGGGGGTTAGCGCAGGCGATGGCGCGAGGTTTGTCTACCGTCATCGGCGGCGCGGTGCTGAACCTGGGTAAAGTGGTATTTAACGAGCCGATGTTGGCTTACGGTTCGGTGTTCGTCTTGCAAGCGGTGGGAATGGTTTGCGCGATCGTCCTCTTGCGCCGCGTCAATATTAAGGAGTTCCAGTCGAACGCGAAACAGGCGATTACGACGGTGATGGAAGGAGAGTTGGATTAGTAACCCGATCGAATTTTAAGGACTGGACAACGGCTGAGATTCCCCCCTCATCTCATCACCCCCTCATCTCATCACCCCCTCATCTCATCACCCCATCGATCGCTTCCAATTTCAGGCTTCCGACTTCGGGATAACCGAGGGCGTTAGGTTCGCCGAAACGCCAGTGTTGGCGGTAGCGATCGAGGAAGTTTTGACCGATGATGCCGTCAATGCCGATGATGTTGAAGAGATCGTCTCCTAACACTACGGCGTCGAGATGGCTGGCTTCGGCGGTTCCGAGACGGACGCGATCGAGCGTTGCGGCGAAACTGCTCTCGGTTCCGCAAAATCCCACCACCTCGATGGGTTCGGTTTCTGCCACATCGAGATTTAAGTCCGTGGCGACTCGTTGGGAAATCACCATGCGATCGGCCCCCGTATCGATACCAAAACGGTAGGGGCGATCGTTAATTTCCAATTCCACTGTCATCATTCCCATGTTTCCCTGCAACGGAATCGCAGTCGGGTCTGGGGTTGTGGGCGATAACAGTTGTAACTGTCGCGCTTGGGGGTCGATCGTCACGTCGAAGCGACTGAGAACGTCGATTCCTAACACGCCATCGGCGTCGCCGGGAATGAGTTCGGGGGGAAGTCCCATTCCGGTAATCCCTTCCACGCTGGCGGTTTCAACGGACAACGAAGGAATCGTCATCAAGCTAGCTTCGACTTCAGAACAGTCGTCTCCGACTGCGAAGTAACTGAGAAAGTTACCGGGAACGGGAGTCGTGGCGACGCCTAACTCGTCGGCGAGGGGATGGGAGACGATCGACCCCGAAGCCCCCGTATCGAGGAGAAATTCACCGGGAAAGCCATCGACGTTGACGTTGACGGTGTAGATTTGCGCGTCGGGAATCGGTTGCAGGGAAACGACGGCTTGTCCGCTGGCGGTCGGGGTTGGAAGCGTAATTCCGGTGACTTCCACTAACGCCAGCATTCGCGAGTTGGCGTCTCGTCGCACGTTCCCCCCGTCGTCGAGGAGGACGACTTCTAGTAAGCATTGGGTGGAGGCGACTTGTAAGGCGTCGAGGGTGACGGCGAGGGGGTTCGAGATGTTGCTGCGAACGCACTGGGTCAAGCGTTGTAGCAGTTCTGCGCCTAAGTCAACGTCGGTAGCGGGGACGTTTTCGGCCAGGACGGTGGTGCTGCGATCGCCGAGGGCGTTTCCCCAGTCAGAGAGAGGCGGCGAGGTGGCGATGGCGGAAGTCGCACTGACCCACGCTCCTAATGTAAATCCCAGAACGGTTTTGATTCCTGTCATGACTTGGTTGAATGTAGATTTTTCAGGTCTATTTTTGTGGTCTTTAGGTGTGAAATTTACAATGAGTTAGATTTTTAAAAAAAAAAGCAAATTTTTTTTATCTTAAGTTAAACTCTTTGAGTTTTTACTCGCCTCGGCTTGATTGGCGCAATCGCTCGATATTGTTGTTCTAGTTTTAAGCGTTTTTTTGAAGTTTTTGAAACTTGATATTATTGGATTTTTAAAAATATTAAATTCATTTACTTTTTGATATTTCAAAACCTACAAATTTATCTGTTTTTTTTGGATTTTGTGTCTGTATGGAATCGATAGAATGTCGTCGAGCGATCGGATTTGTCCTCGATCTCCCATCCGAGTCGATGGCATTCCCGTAGCGATCGCAGCACTGGACGCATCGACGACCATTGTAAAATCAAGATCGATGGCGCGATCGTCAAAAAAGCGATCTCGATCGCACGCAACCGGAACATCACCCCGTACAATACAACAAAATAAGTAAAAGCTTCTGTCACCATCACCTTCAACTGGGACAGCATCAATGAATCAAGCGACCACCCCCCAAAAAACCGAGTCCGTCTTGCGCCAGAATCCCTTTACGACCTACCGCGATCCGAAAACGGGTCAGTGGGTCGTGGTGAAACCCCCCGAACAGCCCTCAAAACGATAACAACAACCTAGGTAGCGGTGCGACCTGCCTTCTGAACCCCCTTCCAGCGACTTCACCACCATCTCACCCTTTCGCTTCAGGTGCGATCGTAGTGTTTTTCGCAAGAACGATACACTAGACTGTTGGCACAAACTCCACTCTCGAACTTCGCCTCTCGCCGCCGCTATGAAACCATCGTCGTTTGTTTTCGGTCGGTTCCTACCGGGACTGTCCATTATGGATCGCTATCTCATCGGCGAAACGCTTCCGCCGTTCCTGTTCGGCGTAGGTGCGTTTTCCTCCATCGGCGTCGCGGTGGGTATCGTATTCGAGTTGGTTCGACAAGTCACCAACGCCAACATTTCCCTGGAGGTAGCGGCGAAAGTATTCGTCTTACAACTTCCCTATTACATCTCCCTTTCCTTTCCCATGGCGATGTTGTTGGGAACCCTCATCGGCTATTCCCGATTGTCCAGCGATAGCGAATTAGTGGCGTTGCGAAGTTGCGGCGTGAGTTTGTATCGCATCGTCCGTCCGGCGTTGCTGTTAGCTTTGGTGGTGACGGCGATGACCTTTACCTTCGATCAAGTGGTGGTTCCCGGTGCGCTATACGAAGCCGAAGTGACCCTCGATCGCGCCTTGAAAGACGAAGAAACGTTACTAGCCAAGCGAAACACCCTCTATCCAGAAATTGGGAAGTTAGCAGACGCCAGAAACGCCGAAGACGAGACCTTAGTGCGGTTGTTCTACGCCGAAAAATTCGACAAAGAAGACGAACGGATGTATGGGGTAATCGTTTTAGATCGATCGGAACCGCAGTTCGATCGCCTCATCTTCGCCAACTCCGCCACCTGGAACCCCAACGACAACATCTGGGATTTCTTCGGTGTCACCAGTTACGCCATTCCCCCCGATGGCTCTTACGTCAACATCGCCAAATTCGATCGCCATCGTTACCCCCTTCCCCGCGCTCCCTTAGAATTAGCGCGAGAGCGAGATTACCCTCAAATGAACGTCGCCCAAGCCTTCGATCGCCTCGAAATCCTCAAAGCCAGCGGCCGCGAAGACAAAATCCGCAAACTCGAAATTCGCATCCAACAGAAATTCGCCATACCCTTCGCCTGCGTCGCCTTTGGCTTAGTCGGCGCCGCATTAGGAACCCAACCCCAGCGCACCAGCGCCTCGCGGGGATTCGGAATTAGCGTGTTGGTGATTTTCACCTATTACCTGCTGATGTCGATCGGCGATGCGTTAGGATTGAGCGGCTTCATCCATCCCTGGATGGCGGGTTGGCTTCCCACCCTCGTCGGGTTCGGCGTCGGAATTACCCTGTTAATGCGAGCCTCGAAACTGTAGCCTTGAACAAAAGCAGGGAACAGTCCCTAGGGTGCGTGACTTGAAAAATCGGGTGTCGAACGCAAGACCGAGAAATCGTCACGCACCGACAATGTATTTTCCCCATCTCCCCCTCTCCCCCTCTCCCTCCGGGGCGTCGATCTGTCAAAATATAAACAAAATAGGCAGATCGAAGACAGATCGAGGCTTGAATGTCTGAGGCAATTTCTCTAGATACGATTGAAGAAATCGCCCGTCAGTATGGATACTGGGCGGTTTTTTTAGGGATTTCGTTAGAAAACGCAGGAGTTCCCCTTCCCGGCGAAACCATTACCCTCGTGGGTGGCTTCCTCGCCGGAGAGGGGGAGTTAGATTATTGGCTTGTCCTCTTATGTGCCATGGGAGGGGCGATCCTAGGCGATAATTTCGGCTATTGGATTGGTAAATGGGGCGGATGGCCGCTACTGTTGCGCGTCGGACGGTTGTTTCGCATCTCCGAGGCGCGATTGCAAAGCGTTCGACAGGAATTCAGTCAAAACGCCGCTAAAGCCGTCTTTATCGGACGCTTTATCGCCCTGTTACGCATTTTCGCCGGGCCGCTGGCGGGCATCGCTGAAATGCCCTACAGTAAGTTCTTTCTCTGTAACGCAGCTGGGGCAGCGGTTTGGGCGTCGGCGATGGTGAGTTTGTCCTACTTCATCGGACGAATGATTCCCTTGGATACCCTCGTCTCGAGTGTGGCACAGTTCGGGGTGGCGGCGTTGCTGTTAACGATGGTGGCGATCGTCATACCTCGCGTGTTGGAAGCCACGACGAATCCGTTAAATGCGGAAGATTAAATCGAGAAAAGAGTCAGATTTTCTCTCAAATCAAACAGCCTCCACTTCTCATAGCCAATCTGATTCTGGAAAATCAGACTGGGAAATTAGAGGGGGGATCGGGAGAAATGGGAAAACCCAGTTGACAGATCGGACGACAGCCCGATTAACCGCCACTGACGGGGGGAATCAAAACGACTTCGTCGCCGTCTTGGAGGGGAGTTTCTGGCGCCACGAACTGAAGGTTTATGCCAAATCGCGTTAACTTTCCCCAGGTTTGCAATTCGGGATAGTCCGTCAGGCAGCGATCGCGTACCGCTGAAACCGGGGTTTGGGGCGGAAATTGCCACCTCAACTCCGATACGCCGTAAGCCTCTTGATAGGCGGCAAATAGCTTTACGATAACGTTAATGGCATCATTCATCAATCTCGATCGCCTCGGGAATTACAAAATTTAAGGAACCTAAATCGCCAGCTTTTTCTGATGTTTTTCGAGTTTTGTTTACCCTAAAACCGCAAAACTGCCCTTATAATTTGATTATCGTACTTAAAGAGAAACATAGCGAGAAGCTTATGGCTCGTGGAGGGAAACGGTTAGGGGCCGGTCGTCCGCCCGGAACCGGAAAATACGGGGAACCGACGAAAGCCATGCGATTACCCGTCAGTTTAGCCGAACAGCTCAACGATTTGCTGGTCGACTGGCAAAACGCCAAGACGCAGGGAATTTCCCGACATATCCAACGGTTGCGCCAGTCCCTCGAATCGCCGTTGCGATTGCCCCTGTACTCTGACGCGGTGGCAGCAGGACTTCCGGCACCGGCAACCGATTACGTCGATCGCGAACTCGACCTCAACCAATATCTTACCCCCCATCCCGAGGCCAGCTTTTGCGTTCGCGCCAACGGCGATTCGATGATCGAAGCGGGAATCCATCCGGGGGATTTACTCGTGGTGGATACGGCGTTGGAAGCTAAAGACGACAGCGTGGCGATCGTCGTCGTCGATGGAGAACTCACCGTCAAACGTCTGCGTTGGGACGAGAATACCCTGTGGCTAGTACCGGAAAATGCCAACTATCGCCCCCTCCAGGTGACGGAAGAGATGAATTTCCGAGTGTTGGGAGTGGTGACGAACGTGATTCATAAAGTTTGAACCCAAACCGAACGGACAGTTTTCGGACTCGCAGAACTCCCGATACAATAAATTGAGAATCTGTCTCAAAACGGGAAAATTTCACTATGGTCAGCCTCGATCGGGTTGCAGAACTGATTAAAACCGAACTCAGCGACGCCGAGGTGCAAGTGCGCGACTTAACCGGAGGCGGCGATCACCTCGAAGCGATCGTCGTGTCCGAGCAATTTCAGGGGTTGTCTCTCGTCAAGCAGCACCAATTGGTTTACAGTGCCTTACAAAACGAAATGGCGTCCGAAACCATTCACGCCCTCGCCCTCAAAACCTACACGCCGGAAAAATGGGCGACGGTCAGCCAGACCTTGTAACGGGAACTTGTTAAAATTTTTTTAACTGACCGAACCGATTTACTGACCTTTTTTTAGGAACCACGATGACACCGGAACTCAAAGAACAACTCGACAACCTCGTGAAACAGCACAAGGTGCTGGTGTTCATGAAAGGCAACAAACTCATGCCGCAGTGCGGTTTTTCTAACAACGTCGTGCAAATTTTCAACAGCCTCGGCGTTCCCTTCGAGACGGTGGACGTTCTCGAAAACTACGAGATTCGCCAGGGAATCAAGGAATATTCCAACTGGCCGACGATTCCGCAAGTGTACATCAACGGCGAGTTTGTCGGCGGTTCCGATATCGCGATCGAACTCTATCAAAGCGGCGAACTCCAGCAAATGCTGGAAATTGCCTTAGCGTCGTAGGTTTGTCGCCCTCACGGGCGTCAATGCAAACTTCGCGATCGACCCCCTCCCCATCGCTGGAGGGGGTTTCACCATCGACTGCACGAGTCACACACGCTCTCGAGATTTCAATTGTTCATGAACCCTTACTTAACCCCTGAAAGTTACGTCAATCCTCCGGAATACACGGTTATTATTCTGAGTTGTACGTTCGCGATCCTCTGCGGGATTATTTTTAAGGATATTTTGGAATATCAGTTCGCCCGTTGGAACGCGGAAGGGCAACCGCCACAGTTGAACTATAAAACACCCCATCTCACCGTCGCTTATGTCTTAACTTGTCTGTTTACCTTGGCCTTTGTCGGGGCGAGTTTGTCGGTTTTTGGCATTTTTACGCAACTGGCTTATATTCTCGCGGCGGTGGTGGTGGTTCCCACGGGACTGCTGGTTTGGTTGCAGTTAAGCTCGATGTTGGCCTTGGTTGCCAAAGAAGGCATTCGCTCGATCGTCATTGATGAATAATTCCAAGGCTTGGATTTCGGCTGTTTCTCCAATCGTCGCTTAAATTCTCGGTCGGGGCGTTTCGTACACCTACGCCGTTGTTGGCAGAGAATTCGCCCTAACTTCGGGATTTCTGGGGCGTATCCTGTTGGGGCAACAACTGTCCCCCCAAACTGCGGAAATACAACCATCCGGCAAGGCTTAAAAAGCCTATATAGCCGATGGCTTGGGCGAGGTAAATGCGATCGCGATAGCCGAAAAGGGATTTCAAGGCAATTCCGGGGAATTCTTTATCCGGTAAGACGTTTCGCAAATCCCAAACTAACCCCCCGAGAACGCAAGAGGCGGCGTCGCCATCGCACCAGGCGGAAAATTCGGGCTGAAGTTGCGCCAAGGCTTCCACTGCTTCGTTGGCTTGTTTGAGGGCGGACACCACCAAACCGGAGACGATGAGCAGCAGAAAAACGCCCATCACCTGGAAAAACTGGCGCACGTCGATTTTCACCCCCCAACGAAACAGTAACACTCCCAACAGCGCTGCCCCAGCTAAACCGCCTAATGCACCCAAGGCGGGAACGAGTCCCTGTTGGAATTTGGCGACGATGAAAATTACGGTTTCAAAGCCTTCTCGTAAAACGGCGATGAAAATGAGGACGAATACGCCCCATCCTGCAGCACTGCTGCTTTGTAAGGCGGAGGTGACAGCCCCTTCGACTTCGGATTTCAGGGTTCTCGCCTGTTGCGTCATCCACAGTAACATCCAACTCAGCATGGCGATGGCGACGACGCACAGAGCGCCTTCGAGGAGGGGTTCGACGATGGGGGTGTAGGTTTGGTTGGAGGCGCGAAGGGCTTGCATTCCGGCGTGAAACGCCCAGCCTACGAGGGCGCTGGCGACGATACCTCCGGCGACGCCGGCGAACACCCAGGGGTTGAGTTGGCTTTGACGGGCTTTTTTTAAGCAGGACAGGACGATTCCCACCACGAGGGCGGCTTCAAAGCCTTCTCGTAGGGTGATGACGAAGGTGGGTAGGGCAGCGGTGAGATCGAAAGTCATGGAAATTCGGCGATAACAAAATCTGCGAAGTCAGTCAAACAAGGATCTGTTTTAGGATAGGAAATTTTAGGGCAATCGCAACTGTTGGGAAGGGCTTTAACCAATCTCGCGCCTTTTTTTTTAAAAAAATTGCCCTCCGCGATCGCAGGATACGGGAGGGAACATTGCGAGATAATTTCGATAAACTTGCCGCTTTAAATCCGCCTAACCACGAACCGAAAAACAGCATTTTAGGGTTAGCTGAAATCTCGCAACATTTTTTGCAGTTCGATGGTATGCAGTTCTTCGGTTCCAATCATGCCGCGAACGTACTCTTCGAGATAAACGCTGGCATCTTCTACGACACCGAGCAAGGTTTTATAGAGGTCGAGGGCGTTTTTTTCGTGGTTGAGACTTTCTTTCAGTAAGTCCGGTACGGAATGTTGGTAGCTTTCCTCTATGGGGGCGGTTTTTTGGCTGGGATGGCCGCCGAGTCCGGTGAGGATTTCCCCGGCTTGTTGGGCGTGGAGCAGGGATTCAGTGGCTTGGGCTTTGAAGAAATCGACGATAGGAATGCGGTTCGGCCCCGTTACCATCAGAGAATAATGGGTATAACGAACGACTCCGGCTAACTCGAATTCCATGACGGTGTTGAGGAGTTCGATTGTTTGGTCGAGATCGAGGTCTTTCATAGGAGGTTAAAGCGATAGGTAGCGTGTGGGTTGATGTGCGATCGTCGATTGGATGGAGTTAATATAAGGAGTCAAACCGTTGAGGGGGAATTGGGGGCGATCGCGACAGTTTTTCCCCCGCTCGCTCCTTACAATTGTCGAAAATTACGACAGTTTATCTAGTTTATCGCAGGTCTTGGATGCGATCGAGTTGTTAGGCTTGAAATTTAGACAAACGATCGCCTTATGCGGCGGAAAGTTGTACGGGAACTTCCAGCGATCGCCAAAATTTCAACAGGCGATCGCCCACCGCTGCCGGGTCGTTATAGTGGAACACATGGGTTCCTCGGGGATATTCCCAGAGACAATCCCCCCGTTTGAGCCAGGGCGTCCATCCTTGCAGTTGGGTGCGATCGACAATGGCATCGCGGCGGCTTCCCCCCACGAACAGGGGAACGGGAACGCCTCCCGGTGCGATGCGTTCTCGCCGCCACAGGGAATGAGGCGAGGGAGAAGTAGCTAAATCGGCTTCCAGCAGTCGCACAAAGCATTTCGTTAAATGGGGAGAACAGGGGCCGACGATGGATTTCACCATTTGCCCCAAGACGATTTGACGGCTACAGGGGAGCAGTTGACGTTGGGCATAGTAATGACACTGCCAGTCAACAGCAGGGTGACAGCCCACCGCCAGCAAACTTAAGGAGTTGACTCGTTCTGGGTAGCGACGGGCGTACAGCAGTCCCAACAGTCCCCCAGTACTATGTCCGATGAGATGAACCGGGCGATCGCGCTCCTCTAGATACTCGTGCAGCAGCGCGATCGCCCCCTCGAGACTACTCGGCTCGTCCGGGGTTTGACGGTATTCCCACTCTGCGACCAGAGTTTGTTGAGAAAGATACTGCATTAGGGGACGGTGGAACCGTCGCCAGCTCGGATTCGGATTCAGCCAGAGAACGTCGGGAAAAGAAGCCATAGTACGTCGAACGTGACGGAAAAACAACGGATCGGGGCGCGGTTGGGGCGCGATCGCACCCCCGTCCCCTTCGCATCTTGTTGAAAATAATATTCAACAGCGACGTTAACAAGATACCAGGATTTGGCGGAAATTGAGAATAATTAGCAACTATTTAATATAAAATAATCTTGTATTTAAACTGTAAAATATTTAACAAAAGTTATCTAGGAGCGATCTAACGGTGCGATTTCGATGCGAGCGCCCGGTGTCGTATCGTTGGCGAAATATTCAACCTGAAGGCTCGGCACGCAGGAGAGGTTGTCGTTTTTGAGGATGCCCGCCCCTCCCACAGTGAGGGCATCGAGAATCGCCCCGGCTAAGTTGTCGATATCTGCTTGGGTGCGAAATTTACCCCGAAACTGAATCTGTACCGCCGCTTTGGCGAAGGGAAGCGAGGGCATCGGATGAATTTTTTGAAGCTGCATGAGCAGTTCCCCTTCAGCCCACAACCGCCAGTGTCGATAGCGTTTGGGAAGAAAATTTCCGAAGCGAGTGACGCGAGGGCGGGCTTTGGGAACCACGACACCGGGAAGGAAGAAGGTTAACGATTGTGTTTTTGGGGGGGTCAGAGTGGATGAAGGGTCGATGGAGGATTTCACTAGGGTCTCGGGAGATTTTGGAGAAGGAGTTGGAGAAGGAGTTGGAAAAGGAGTTGGAGGAGGCGCAGCGACGGACGCCCCAAAAGGCGACCACGATCGCGCCACCTGTAAACAGGTTTGCGCTGCCGCGACAGAGAGTCCACAACGCTGCTGAAGCCAAGATTCCCATTGGGAAGGAGGGCAAAGCTGCGCCGCCTGTTGCAACAACACGCCAACTTTCCACCCGGTGACTAACGCCGTCTCCGGATGGTTCAAACTCTGTTGTCGTGCTGTAGTAATTTGTCGGGCGAGGTTGTCTAGAGCGGTCACGATATACAATCGTTAGAGCGAAAAATCGTCACGCACCGCCCAGGTACAGCGCCCACAGACAAGGGTGTGTTCCGGCGTCGAGCGCTGTTGGCGTTGCAGCAGAAAGGTGAAACCTGCCGGAACCCTTGAACTCAATCGAGGAAACGCCGATCGCGCACTGCGCCTTTGTCTGCACTGGTAGCGAACTTCGCATAGGCCTTCAGCGCCGTACTCACCTTACGGGGACGGACTTCGGCGGGTTTCCAACCTTGGGCATCCTGTTCGGCGCGACGGCGAGCCAACTCCTCATCCTCGAGTACAACGTTAATGCGACGCTGGGGAATATCGATTTCGATGGCATCGCCGTCTTTCAACAAGCCGATCGCACCGCCAGACGCCGCCTCGGGAGACACGTGACCGATGGACAATCCTGAAGTTCCCCCGGAAAAGCGGCCGTCCGTCAGCAACGCACAGACTTTACCCAAGCCTTTCGACTTTAGATAAGAGGTAGGATATAGCATTTCCTGCATTCCCGGGCCGCCTTTGGGACCTTCGTAGCGAATCACCACTACATCGCCCGGTTGGACTTCATCGTTGAGAATCCCTTTCACGGCGCTATCCTGGGACTCAAAGATTTTGGCTTTCCCCTGAAAGACCAAAATCGACTCGTCCACGCCGGCCGTCTTGACCACGCAGCCATCTTCGGCAATATTGCCATAGAGGACGGCCAAACCGCCTTCTTGGGAATACGCATTCTCGAAATTGCGGATACAGCCGTTGGCGCGATCGGTATCCAGCGACGGCCAGCGGGTATCTTGGCTAAACGCTGTTTGGGTGGGAATTCCCGCCGGCCCCGCCTTATAAAACTCCACCACCTCCGCCGTGGGATTTTGCATGACGTCCCACTTCTGCAACGCTTCTTTCAAGGTCGCACTGTGAACCGTGGGTAACTCGCTATGCAACAATCCCGCGCGATCGAGTTCGCTGAGAATCCCCATGATTCCCCCGGCGCGGTGAACGTCTTCGATGTGGTAGTTCTGGGTGTTGGGGGCGACTTTGCACAACTGGGGAATCGAACGAGATTTGCGATCGATATCCTTGAGATCGAAATCCACCTCGGCTTCCTGAGCCGCTGCCAACAGGTGTAGGATCGTATTCGTCGAGCCGCCCATGGCAATATCTAAGGAGATGGCGTTCTCGAAAGCTTTAAAGCTGGCGATCGCGCGAGGTAACACCGACTCGTCTCCGTCTTCGTAATACCGCTTGGCATTTTTGACGATGAGGCGAGCCGCGTCGAGGAACAATTGCTTGCGATCGAAATGCGTCGCGAGCGTCGTTCCGTTCCCCGGTAACGACAATCCGATGGCTTCCGTCAAGCAGTTCATCGAATTGGCCGTAAACATTCCCGAACAAGAGCCGCACGTCGGACAAGCACTGCGTTCGTATTCCGCCACCACCTCATCCGAGGCGCGATCGTCGGCCGCAATCACCATCGCATCGACTAAATCTAATTTGTGTTCGGCCAACTTCGTCTTACCCGCTTCCATCGGGCCGCCAGAGACGAACACCGTCGGAACGTTCAACCGCAACGCCGCCATCAGCATTCCTGGGGTGATTTTATCGCAGTTGGAAATGCACACCAGGGCGTCCGCACAGTGCGCGTTGACCATGTATTCGACGGAATCGGCGATAATTTCACGACTGGGTAGACTGTAGAGCATCCCATCGTGACCCATCGCAATGCCATCGTCTACGGCAATGGTATTGAACTCCTTGGCCACGCCACCCGCCTGTTCGATTTCCCGCGCGACGAGCTGTCCGAGATCCTTTAAATGAACGTGGCCGGGTACGAATTGTGTAAAAGAATTGGCCACGGCAATAATCGGCTTGTGAAAATCCTCGTCCTTCATACCCGTCGCACGCCACAGCGCCCGGGCCCCCGCCATATTACGGCCGGCGGTTGATGTTTTGGAGCGATATTCCGGCATAATTCTCCTCTCTCTGGCTGTAAAAATAGGTTTCATTGTAGCAAAATTAACTGTCGGAAATTCACATTTCCAGTAGTTTAGAAAGTTTGGGGTAAAGATTGAATTGGCTGAGACTTGAAGGCGGTCACGAGTGTGGCGGTACGGGTCTCTCTAGACTCCCAAGTCTCTCTTAGGGGCGAACGCCGTTGGCCCCTACACGAATGATTTCGTGGTCACATCGCTTGAGCTGGCTCACGACACCACAAAAGTAGCGATCGCACCATCCCGCCCCAAAACCGCATCATCTCATCATTTCCTCATCTCGCGGTTGGGGTCGAGCGGAATCGCTGTTGTCTCGGAGTTGAGTATATGCAATCCCAAAGACGATCGCACTTAACAGCAGCGTCAGTAAGACTCCCGCTGCGATCGCTAACGGACGGCCGGTAGGGCGGCGGCGGCGGCGGCGGGCCGATTCGGGATCGACATCGACGGATTGTCCGTAGAGAAGCGCTTTGGAGGATTCAGACAAGTCGGATTCGGGATATCCCATCTCTCCAGCTTGCTGTTGGGACTCGAGAACCTCTAACTCTTTGGGACGAGGCGGCGTCACGCGACAAACCATCGCCACGACGGAAGTATTGTCGTGACCGTTTTTTTCGTTAGCCAGTTGAATCCAAGCGTTTACCGCCTCTTCTGGACTGAGGTTCCCCTCCATTACCTCGGGGGCGATGTGACGCCAGGATTTTTCTACCCAGTCGTTATCGCTCAAGCCATCGGAACAGAGAAGCAAAATGCCGTCTTCTTCTACGATAAAGCGTTGCAAACTGGGATGGAGAAGGTCTCCGTCTCGGGTTCCGATGGCTTGGGTGAGGGCGCCGGCGTCGGTGCGTTGCAGGGCTTGGCGGTAAAATCCCCGGCCGAAACGTACTTCTCGAGTCGCTACATCGTCGTCTACAGTCAGCCGTTGGCAGTATTCTCGAGTCAGCCAATAGGCGCGACTGTCGCCAACGCTGAGGAGATAGAGTTCGTGAGCGTTGCGAAATCGAGCGCCGGTTGAGGAGGTTACGGTTTGGGGAAGTTGCCACGCTAAGACGAGGGTGGTTCCCATGCGTTGGTTGGCGGTGCGCTCTTGGCTGTCGTTTTGGTGGGCGATGGTGTTGTTGGTGACGCGAACGATCGCCGCCAGATGGTTTTGAACGATTTCGGGGGAGAGAACCTCAGATTCGTTTTGCAGTTGTTTCCAAAAGTTCTTAACTTGCAAAACCACGGATTTGACGGCGGTTTGGCTGGCGACTTCCCCTCCTTCGTGACCCCCGACACCGTCGCAGAGAACCGCTAAATGGGGTAACAGGCGGTCTTCGTCGGCTTCTTCTAAGTCGCTGGCGGTGGGATAGCAGGTGTCTTCGTTGTGCGATCGCAACGGCCCGGAATCGGTATTTCCGGCGATGTCGAGGCGTAGCGGTTGCTGGGCGGCCAGTTGCAGCAACAGGCGGTTGAGGGAGGCGGCGATGGCGTCGAGATTTTCTCCGTCCCGCATTCGCTGACACAACTGGCTGACGGGTTCGGCGATAACGTTGGAGGACGAGGCGATCCAACTCGACCAGTGATAGGCTAGGTCTTTGAGGGTATGTTGGACGTTGCCCGATCGCACTTCTTGCAGCCACAGACGCCACCCCTGCACCCGTAGGTTGTCGGGATCGAGCAAACTGGCGGTGACACCCTGTTCTTCGAGAACTCGCCACAGGGTCAGGGTTTGCCACAGCCAATAGGCTTGACGGATGGGCGCGGCTTCAGCCCAACTCTGGACTAAAGTGGGGTAGAGATTGCCCGTTCCGTCGATGGGGGCGTTTTCGAGTAGAAGAACTTCTTCGGCTTCGCCCTCCGCTTGTATCTGACAAAAGCCGTACACTTGCGGGACGTGCAGTTGCTGAGGACACAATCGCAGATACGGCAGTATTTTCGCCGGAATGTCTTCGGGAAAGTCGGGAACGCAATCGGGGCGCTCGTCGAGCCAAATTTGCGGCGCGACAATGCGATAGCGTTCGGCGACGGTTTGTCCGACGGGGAGTTTCGCCGCTAAGGAGCCGACCGCCCAGATATATCGGCATTCGAGGGTTTCGGTGTTGTTTTCGCGATCGAACAGTTGGTTTAACAGCACGTTTTAAAAGTCCCGAATAAAATCTTCTGCGGTTCTGCGATCGGCAATAATATCTAATAGTATACAAGTCCCTATCCCAGGCGCCTTTCAAAGGACAAAACGCCATCTCGCTTCGAGCTTTCTTGCTGAGTCTACCGGGGCTTGACTCCCTCGGGTTCTGGATGGTTCGAGCGGGCGATCGATGGGGAAATATCTTTATACTACCGTTTGAGGGACTGGCAAAGATGCTGTCTCTTGTCACTTGACTTGTCACTTGACTTGTCACTTGACCCCGCCATCGATCGACTTTATTTTTATTTTTTTATATTTTTTTAAGGTTTTTGGCATTGATAAAATTTACTTTTTATGATATAAAAAAAGATATTTTTATGCTGTCTGCCATGAGGAAGGCGAAGCAAAAACAGTCAGGAGTTACGCATGGGTCGCTCAAGAAAAGCACTTTCCCGTTCTAAGCCTGACCTGACGACGGCCGAGCCATCCAAATACTAAAAACTCCCTTGGACTCAACCAAAGGAGAAACCTCGATAATTTCGTGAATTTGAGCTTGGAGTGAATTCGCGTAGGGATTGGCTCTGCGCTCTGAATAGAGAGCGACCGCGAAGCCGTCTTACCTCAGTTTTCGACCTGCATAGCAACACTGGGAATCTGCAAAGGGATTACAGAGACCCTCGGTCCTTTATCTTCGGCTCAAGGTGTCCAGCTCGAGGCTGGCTTACCGAGCCGTAAGTACATTGAGGACACCACGCAGGACAAGTATAGATCGTAAAACAATATTGGCAGTCACCAACATCGCAGCCGCTTCTAGAATCTATTGTACCGTTCTCGCCGAGAATCGCAAACTCGATTTGAGAAATTGATGTGGCGAAAAACCCGATCGCGCGATCGCCCTCGTCCTACCCTAGAAGAGTTAAACAGATCGAACGCCGATCCGTCGAACGTCCATCAGGAGCATTTCAACGAGTGAACGACTTCATCGATTTTCAATTCAACTTTCTCGACGACGCCGCCAACGTCTTCGCCGCCAGCGACGACAAAGACGTTATCGCAGGATTTGGGGGAAACGACGTTCTGGTGGGGTTGGGAGCGTCCGATTACGTCAACGGAAACCAAGGCGAAGACGCAGTTTTCGGGAATACGGGAACCGACACCCTTCGCGGCGGTGCGGACGACGATACCCTTCGCGGCGGTGCGGACGACGACGAAGTATTTGGGGATTTAGGAGACGATTTTATCTCCGGCGATCGCGGAAGCGACACCCTTCGCGGCGGTGCGGGGAGCGATCGCTTTTTCCTCGCATCCGGTTACGGCGGTTCTGACGAAACCACAGCCGATGCGATTCTCGATTTTACCGACGGCGAAGATCGCTTCCAACTCGAGAGTCGCCTATCCTTCGATCGCCTCGACATCGCCACCGCCAGCAACCCCAGCGACACCGCCATTCGCGACACCGCCACCGGAGAAGTCTTAGCCGTTCTGAAAAACATCGCCAGCAGCGCGATCGACCCCAGCGACTTTATTGACGTCACCGCCGCGACTATCAACTTTAGCGCCGCCGACTTCAACATCACCGAAGACGACGGAAGCGCCACCATCACCGTCCAACTCAGCCAAAGCAGCAGTTCCCCCGTCAGCGTCGATTACAGCACCACCACCGCCTCAAACGCCACCGCCAACCTGGACTACACAGAAGTCTCGGGAACAATAACCTTCGCTCCCGGCGAAACTCAACAAACCTTTGAAATTCCCATCACCAACGATACCGACGCCGAAGGAGACGAAACCGTTCGCCTCGAAATCACCAACGCCATCGGTGGAAGTCTCGGAACCCCAACCGAGGCCACACTGACCATTTTCGACGACGACGGTACCAACCCCGTTTCCTCCGTCGGCGATACCGTTAACTTTGGCGGCGTCGATGTCACCGACGAAGCCGCCGTCGCCGCCTTAAACGGCCCGTCCGTCACCGTCGGCGATACCACCCTTTACATCGGATACGAACAGGTTTCCAGTAACAACCGCGATCCTCGCCTCGTCAGCTTTACCAACGGCGTACAGAACTGGTATCGCACCGATTACGAAGTCACCGGAGACGACGGAACTGGCGTGGGGTTGTTGTGGGACGGCGGAAACAACCTCTACGGCGTTTTTACCGCCACCGGAACCCAAGGTTCCCCGAGTGAAGATTTCCGAGAATTCGCCACAGACGGTTGGCTAACGAGTTACGGACAAGGGGGAGGCGCAAAAGTATCGATCGTGGCGAAAATCGACCCCGCCACAGGAGATGTCAGCGATGCGACGTTCGTTTCGGCGCTATTGTCGAACGGAAACAGCAACACTCTCAACGTTACGGGATTATCGTTTAACGGAAGTAACGTCGTCGTAGAGGCGCAATCGTTCTTCTCTCCCCGGCGCACCGACACCACGGCGATGGAGAACACGGGTTCCGATACCAGTTCGCCATTCGACTATGAAATCGAGTTTACCCCCGATTTAACTTCCGCCGTGCGAGCTGTCGCACCGGGGTTTGGGAGTTAGCTAGGGGATGAGAGGATGAGAGGATGAGAGGAAACTGTCAACTCTCAACTCTCAACTATCTTGTCTTCCCTCGAGACGGTACAGTATATCTTTGGCAATTCAAGATCGACATTTCTAGATGGCTACTTCTCAACCCTCGAACCTTGCTACGGCTGATTTAGACTCCGTGAAACAGCAGTTGTTGCACTTGCTGGCGACGTTGGCGTATCGCGAAGGGGATTTCGTTCTGTCGTCGGGACAGAAAAGTTCGTATTACATTAACGGAAAGTTAGTAACGCTGCACCCGGAAGGGGCGCTTTGTGTGGGACGGTTGTTGTTGTCGATGTTGGCGGAGGACACGCAAGCGGTGGCGGGATTGACTCTCGGCGCCGATCCCATTGTTGCAGCGGTGAGTGTGGTTTCGGCGATCGAGGGGCGATCGCTTCCGGCGTTTATCGTGCGGAAGGAAGCGAAAGGCCATGGAACTCGCGCTTATATTGAAGGGCCGCCGTTGGACGAGGGAGCGAAGGTAGTCGTCCTCGAAGATGTGGTAACAACGGGACAGTCGGCCATGAAGGCGGTGACGCGGCTGCGCGATGCGGGTTATCAGGTCGATCGCGTGATTTCGTTGGTCGATCGCCAGCAAGGTGGAGCGGAATTTTATCAGGAACAGGGGTTAGCGTTCGAGGCGGTGTTTTCGATCGCCGAAATTCAAGAATATCTTAAGACGATTTCGGTCTGAAATCGGGCTTTTTGGGGATCGGCTTTTTGGTGAAAGGTGCTGTACTGGAGTACGATCGATAGAATAGACTCGCACGTGAGGCTGTTATGAGCGATCGTAAACCTCCCACAGAGCCGAAAACCACTATTTTCGACATCGATCCCGTGACTTTTTTCTTTATTGTCGTTGGGTCTTTTGTCGTTCCCGTGATTTTGGCAGGCTTTTTATTCCACTGATTGACCGTTCGATCGCCTCGATATTTTTCGATAAATCAACATCAACTAAATCCAAAATAGTATTCTAAAATATCGAAAAAAGGCCATGAGGCGATCGTTTTTTTATAGGAAATGTTTTGAGGTCTTCGGGGGGTGCATCTCACTTTTGCAAAAACATCAGTTTGGGGTGGCAAAATTCCCGATTAGCACTTCCGGTATAAGATCCCCGGCATCTTGGAGATGCCGGGGATCTGGAAATTGAGTGCGCCCAATTCGATGAATCTACATTTTTGAGATGCACCCTCTTCGGGGTTTGAGGTGACAAGTATATTTTATATGCGCCCCTACCCAAATCTTGTCTTCCAATTCACCAATTACACCCTAATCTCCGAAGACCCATTTAAAGTTTAAACTTCTTCATCTAGCATCTCAAACAATTCCGGCTTGCCCTTCACGTACCGTAAATTAGCCCCATCTAAATTCGCCCCCGACAAATCTGCGTTTTTCAAATGCGCCCAGCGCAAATCGACCCCGCTGAGGTTGGCATCGCGAAAGTTGACGCTGAACAAATACGCAGCATTAAAATCGGCTTCGCGCAAATTTGCCCCTTGAAAATTAGCAGAATAGAGATGAGCCTGTACCAATTCCGCGCGGTATAACGTGGCTTCTTGTAAATCCGTTTCGTTGAGGTGGGCGCGGTGTAAAATCGCTTCGCTGAGGCTGGCGCGTCGAAGTTGGGCGTGAGACAGGTTCGCCCCGCGCAAATTGGCTTCCCGCAGGTTCGCCCCGATGAGGTTAGCCCCTTCTAAGTTAGCATCGGCGAGGTTCGCCCCCCGCAAATCCGCCCCGATGAGGTTGGCGTGGCGGAGATCGGAACCCGCCAGCTCGAAATTGCTCAAATTGGCGGCGATAAGCTGGGCATCGCTCAAATCCAGTGCGATCGCCCCTCCCCGTCCGTTTTTGGAATTCGTCCATCTGGCGGCACCGTTTTCCACCATCGCCAGATGTATTTCGTTAGCCATTGTCCCCAGTGTCTCGCGTCCAAGTTGGCGGGAGTTCGAGTCCCTACATCAATTCTTTAATTTTAAGGGTAAACGTTCGGTCAAAATTTGTTGAATTTTCTGTTCTACCTGGTCCGGCGATCGCGTTCCGTCGATGCGAACGATACGGTGGGGGTATTGCTGGGCGAGTTCGGCGTAACCTTGGCGAACGCGGCGGTGGAAGTCTAGGGCTTCCCGTTCAAGGCGGTTGGCTTCTCCCCGTTGACGGGCGCGATCGAGTCCGATTTCGGGTTCTACGTCCAGCCATAGCGTTAAATCCGGTTCTAAGCCGCCTGTGGCGATGTGGTTGAGGCGATCGATAAGCTCTCGATTCAATTGTCGCCCATAACCCTGATACGCCACCGTGGAATCCGTATAACGATCGCACAGGACGATCGCCCCACTGGCCAGTTGAGGTTTAATATACTGTTCCACGTGCTGGGCGCGATCGGCGGCGTACAACAACAGTTCCGCGCGATCGCCGATGGATTCGCCCTCGCGAACCTCTAACAGCACCCTTCGCAACTGTTGTCCGAGTTCCGTTCCCCCCGGTTCCCGCGTGACGACAACCGACGCCGCAACGCGCGATCGCAACCAATTACAGGTTCGCTGTAACTGAGTAGTTTTCCCACACCCTTCAATTCCTTCAAAAACGACAAACAAACCTGTCATGGGCGAATATTGGCTGAAATTTGCTAGGAAACCTTGACCGAGCGATCGCGCGATCGAGGCAGATGCGACCCAAAAAAAGCCCTGGGGTGAGAGTCTCGTCCCTCCAGGGCAACTTTGCTATTATCGAGTATATCGATTGGATTGGCTTCACGTGAAAGGATGTTCGAGTTCCTCTGACTCCCCTTTAACGAAGCCAGAGGATTGAAATTCGCGTTAAGTCTCGAGCGCAGATCGCGGCGCACGCGCATTGGGATAGACTCGAAAAAACTGAGAGGGGACAGAACCTTGGAGGTTTCTCGAGAAGCTAGGGTTTACACCGAGAAGTGGTAAAACTCCAGTTCCTCTATGATGCAATACTCATCGCGGCTTGAGCCAGTTGAGTGTTAAATTAACAGTCAGTGGAAACGAATCAACATACACTTTTCCGTCATTTTGCCTAGGAGGTAGCTTTGGTGAACCCGACTGAATCCCTCAATCCCCACGAGTTGCGAGCCGAAGTCGCTCGACTTCAAGAAGAGGTGAAGATGCGCGACCAACTGGTTCAGCAGCTTTCCCAAGAGCTGTTTCGCTTAGTCAAAGGTAACGCCAATCCCACCTCCAACGCAGCGCCCTCCTCGCAGTATCAAGAACAAATGCAACTGCTGCGCCAACAACTGGCGGAAGTGGAAAAACAAGTCGAGTTCTACCAAACCCAAATCGCCGAACGCGATCGCGAACTCGTCCAACAGCGTCAAGCCGCGCAAGAACTCACCGATCGCGCCCGGATGTTAGAACAGGTGGTTCAAGAACTTCCCGAAGTCTACAAACAGAAATTCGCCGAACGCCTCAAACCCATTCAAGAGCGCGTCGAAGCCTTACAGCGGGAAAACCGCCAACTCCACGCGGAACTGCAAAGCGTCAGCTACCGCCTCGCCAAACGCACCCGCCGCGAAACTGGAAACCTCGATCTTCCCAGTTTCGAGCCTTCTGACGAACAAGCCTCGCTTCCGTCGTTCACGAATTAAGCTTCAGCACACCAGAGCTTGAAGACCTCGGTGGTGCCGAAAAATTTTCGAGATCTTACCTTGACAAAATACACAAAATATGTATTAAGAGGCGAGGACTCCGGCAGCCATTGACCGATCTGAGATTTTGGGTCTAACCCTTAAATACGGGTCTTGTCGGTTGACAGTTCTCAACGCAAGACCCCCGCTATCTGGGATGAGATACCGGGGGTCTGAAGGAGAACGGAATTCCAGAAAAACCGCTCGAACGCAAATTCAACCGCGAATTACAGAGTGTCTTCAGAATGGGAATCTAAATCCGACTCGTGGACTTCGCGTTCGCGACTCAAGCGGTTAATCAAATCGATAGTGCGATCGCCCCGTTCGAGAGACCGATCTTCAAGAAATTGGACTTCCGGAGTCCGACGCAAACGCACGCGAGAACCCAGTTCCCGGCGCACGTAATTCGTCGCTGATTCCAAACCCGCCATCGTTTCGGCGCGGGCGTCCTCCGTACCGTAAATGCTGACGAAAATTTTAGCGTGTTGCAGGTCGCCAGAGACATCTACATCTGTGATGCTGACCATTCCCGCACCCACACGGTCGTCTTTGATTCCGTGCATCAGCATTTGACTGACTTCGCGTTTGATCAGCGAAGCGACGCGGGACACGCGACGGTTAGTAGCCATGATAATCGCTCTATGAAAGATGCTACGGGCGAGCTGTCTCGCCAATACCAGTGGTGAAGTGCCGACGATTGAATCAAAGATTAGAATCAAAGATTACCATCGCGGCTTCCTGTTTCATTCGCCGTTGCCGCCACCTCTACGTCAGAAGTATGGGTCTTACACAGCGTCCGGAGGTTTGGCGCTAGTTTCGACGCCCTGACTCCCGTGAGAGTTATCTCTCACCCAGGCAGTCCCCCGGCTTCCCCAGGGGAATAAATTGTCTCGATTTCCCCCCATGAACACTTTTACGGTACAGCGGGGCCTTGGGGCTGCCACAATTAATCTGGCAGATGGTGCCTAGCCTTTTATCCGAGCGGTAAGTTCGCCCACCACGGCTATATCTTTGTATATCCGCCTGATGTGATTTTACAGCATCGCTGTCGCGCCTTCGTACCCGCTTCAATGGAAGATTAGAAGCGGAGGAGGCTCGCGGTTTTGGCTAAACCGCAGACAGTCCCAACATGGCTCTGAGGGTCAAAATTGTAAACAAAAGCCCCGAAATGAGAAACCCAACGATCGCCACTAGCATGACGGGTTTTTTCGCGAGGGGTTTGAGCCAAGTATAGATGGCGTAAAAAGTTCCCAGGATAAAGGTAATCAGATAGCGGGGATAGCGGGAAACGTTTTCCCAGAAATTATCGTTAGTGCGGGTCATGGTTGGCGGAAATAAATGAGCGTCACCGATCTTGCATTTTAATTGAGAATTGGCGAGTTCGCTTTGGAAGATGGCAATTCATCGATCCTCCTCAACCCCTTCGCTTTCGTTAGAGGCTGCCTGTGGCGCGGTAAGATCGGCTTGAGTGGATTTCAGCCCCGTTTTCCGATCGCCTCACAGCCCACCCCTACTCGCTGCTCTCCTGGTGTTCGTCCCCTTGCACCACCATGACCGAACAGGGGGCGCGATGGAGGACGTAGTTACTGACACTTCCCAAGAGTAACTCCCGCAAGCCGCGACGGCCGCGACGCCCCACCAAGACGAGATCGGCGTCCCACATTTTAGCCACCTGACAGATGCGACGCCCCGGATCGCCCACCTGACAGTCAAATTCTACGGCAACGCCTACGTCTTCACCGCGATCGACATAGTCTCTCAACTGCGATCGCGCCCGTTCGATTTCCTTCTGTAAGTTCTTGTGATAGGTTTGCTGAAACTCTTCGGTTAACGCCAAATCTGCCCCCAACCCGGAACCAGACAGGGGCATCAAATCGTCTTCAAGGGGCATCTCAACGGTATTCAACAGCATGAACGCCGCCCCGTCGTTTTTCGCTAAATGCAAACCGCGATCGAACACGCGATCGCTATGTTCGTGGAGGTCGATCGCCGCAAGAATTTTATGAAACGTCATCGTCTTCAATCCTCCCCAACGTTACGAAATCCCTATATTTAGGCTAACAAAGGGATTTTGCGGTGGAGGTCGTTCTTGACGATTCTTTATGCGATCGACATCGACAAGCCAACGCGATCGGCAACTCAATCAGACGCTTCCGGCAAAAACGCCACCAGTTCCTCCAACTTCGACCACGCCGCCCCACTTTCGAGGATCTCTCGCGCCAACGCCACGCCCACATGGTACTCACCTGGCGGGACTTTCCCCGCCACCTCGAAGGCCAAGGCTGCATTTAACGCCACCACATCCTTTTGAGCCTGCGTCCCTTTCCCTTGCAAGACGTTCCGCAGAATATCCATATTTTCCGCCAAATCCCCGCCGCGCAAGGCCACCGTCGGCGCGGGCATCAAATCCAGATCGTTGGGATCGAGACTAGTGGCGACCACCTCGCCGTTGCGCAACACCGCCATATCCGTCAAATCTGCCAAACCCGCCTCGTCCAGGCGTTCCCGTCCGTGTAAAACGATCGCCTGTTTCAAGCCCAACTCCCCGAGAGCTTTCGCTAAAATTTCCAACAATGCCGGATCGTAGACCCCCATCACCTGACCCGTGGGACGCAGGGGATTGACCAGCGGACCGAGTAAATTGAACACCGTCCGCACTTTCAGCGTTTTCCGCAAGGGAACCACCGCCTTCATCGCCGGATGCCAACCGGGGGCGAACAAAAACGTAATTCCCACTTCCGACAACGCCGCTTCAGTCGCCTCCGACGGGGCTTTCAGATTGACTCCCAACCCTTCTAACACATCCGCCGAACCCACTTTACTCGACGCCGATCGATTCCCGTGTTTGGCCACGGGAATTCCCGCAGCTGCCGCCACGAACGCCACCGAGGTCGAAATATTAAACGTCGAAGCCCCGTCTCCTCCCGTTCCGCAAGTATCGATGCGAGGTTCGGGAAACGCTGTATTCACAATCGGATGACAGAGGGATTGCAACACCTGCGCCATTCCCGTGAGTTCTTCAACCGTGACGCCTTTGGCTTGAATGGCGGCCAGAATCGCCCCAGACAAGACTGGGGGAATCTCTTCGTTGAGCCATCCTTCCATTAACTGACTCGACTGTTCGCGACTGAGGGAACTTTCATCGAGCAGTTGTTTTAACAAACTCGACCAAACAGCGGAATTGTAAGACTGGGCAGGGTTTTGCGTCATCGTTGAAGATCGAGAGCGAGGGTGAATCTTTGAGAGTCGATCGTATCACGAGAATCGATGCAAAACCGACAGCAACCATTGTGTAAACGGCGTTAGCTGGGTTTTCTTATAAGCGTCGGCGGCTTTCTTGATACATTCGGCTTGCGTCGGATAGGGGTGAATGACGCTGGCAAGCTGTTTCAAGCCGATGTTGTGGACGATCGCCGTCGTCAGTTGGCTGATGGTTTCTCCTGCGTGACGGGATACTAATGTGGCACCGAGGATTTTGTCAGACCCTTTGACGTGCAGGATTTTTAACAAGCCCTCCGTTTCCCCGTCCGTGATGGCGCGATCGAGTCCCCGAAACGGAATTTCGATGGTTTGCGTGTCGATACCCTGCGATCGCGCCTCCGCTTCGTACAGTCCCACATGGGCAACTTCTGGGTCAGTATACGTCACCCAAGGCATCACCAAATCGCTCAGTTTCGCCCGTCCCAAGCCAAACGGCGCAAACAGCGTATTTTGAATGACGATTCGCGCCGCCGCATCAGCAGCGTGGGTAAACTTCCAGTTCGTACAAACATCCCCCGCCGCAAAGATTTTAGCGTTGCTGGTTTGCAAGTTATCGTTAACTATAATACCTTTATTACTATGCTTTACTCCAACGACATCTAAGCTCAAACCCTCAATATTTGGGGTTCTTCCAGCGGAAACCAGGATTTCATCGACGTCGATCGCCTCACCACCTTCTAAAAAGATTACCTTTTTGCCATCCCGACTGTCCACGCGAATCGGCTGAGCGTCCAACCGAAGCTGTATCCCCTCGCAGAGAAACTGCTGTTGAACGATTTCCGCAGCCTCAGCATCTTCCCGGTGGAGAAGATGCGAATGACGGTGAATCAGCGTCACTTGAGATCCCAACCGCTGAAACATTTGAGCCAGTTCGCAGCCAATGGGGCCGCCGCCGATAACCGCCAGTCGTGGCGGTCGTTCCGTGAGGTTAAACACCGTTTCGTTCGTGAGATATCCCGCCGCTTCCAGTCCTTCAATATTCGGACGAACCGCCCTCGCTCCCGTAGCGATAACCGCTTTTTTATAACGCAATTCCGTCTCGCCAACGCGAACCGTATCGTTTGCAGTAAAAGCGCCGTTTCCGAGAAACACATCGATCCCCAGATTTTGGAACCGTTGGGCGCTATCGTGGGGGCTAATCTGCGATCGAATCCGTCGCATCCGTTCCATCACCGCCGGAAAGTCCACCGTCACCGAATCCGGCGCAACAATCCCATATTTTCGAGCGTTGGCGATATCCGCCACCACGCGAGACGATCGAATCATCGCTTTCGACGGAACGCAACCGACATTGAGACAATCGCCCCCCATCAAAGAACGTTCCACCAGGGCGATTTTAAATCCCAATCCCAACCCCGCCGCTCCCGCAGCCGTCACCAACCCCGCCGTTCCCGCACCGATGACAACGAGATCGTAACAGTCAGCGGGAGTAGGATTGACCCAATCGGGAGGATGCACTTGAGAGACGAGTTTCTGATTGTACTCGTCCATCGGGGAAACGGTAAAAGTGTCGAATTCTGTATCTGTCATGGCTTGAATTTCTGTTGATGAGATCGGGAGGTGATGAGATGAGGAGGTGATGAGATGAGGAGGTGGGGAGATGAGGAGGTGATGAGATGAGGAGGTGATGAGATCGGGAGGTGATGAGATCGGGAGGTGGGGAGATGAGGAGGTGATGAGATCGGGAGGTGATGAGATCGGGAGGTGAGAAAATGTAGCAGAAATGCGATCGCTGTGGTCTTCTTGCTGCCTCACCCATCATCCCATCATCCCATCATCCCCTCATCCCCTCATCCCCAAATTCCTCGGCTAAAGCTTGTCTGGCTAGTCGCGTGACATAGAGGGTGACGGCGACGGTGGCGAGAAAGCCGATAATTTGCAGAATCAATTGAATGCGTTCGGCTTGGGGGTTGCTGGTTGCAGCACCCGTTCCGAGGGTGGCGAGACTTCCCGCTAAAGAGCCGATATAGACGTACATTATCGTGCCGGGAATCATCCCCACCGCGCCGATAACGTAGTCTTTGAGAGAAACATTGGTTAAGCCGTAGGCGTAGTTGAGAAGGTTGTAGGGAAAAATGGGAGAGAGGCGCGTGAGCAGAACGATTTTGAGACCTTCTCGCCCCACCGCATCGTCGATCGCGGTAAATTTCGGATTTCCGGCAATTTTCTGCGCCACCCAGCCTCGGGCGATGTAACGTCCGACGAGAAAAGCCAAAGTCGAGCCGAGGGTTGCGGCGATAAAGACGTAAATCGAGCCGAAAACGACGCCGAAGACGACGCCAGCCCCCAGAGTGAGAACGGAACCGGGGAGAAAGGCTACGGTGGCTAAGATGTAGAGCAGGATAAAGACGCCGACACCGATCGCACCGAGGTTTTGAATCTGTTGTAATGCTTCCCGCAGCAGTTCTTGGAGATTGACGCCGCCGTTGTTGGCAGTTTCTTGGGCGAAAACGGGCGCAATGCTGAGACTGAGGTATAACGCCGTTGCAGATAGGATTTTGGCGAGGCGGCTGGGTAGTCGGTAACAGGACACAGGTGGCACGATCGCAACTCCATCGGGGGGACTCTCTCTCGTTACGTTAACTTACTCGAATCGGTTGAGCTGAGTGCGAGCCGTTTTGTTTGAGATCCCAATCCAGTACTCCATCCTTCTTTTTTTATTGACACTCCCCAGCTATCACGGCGTTAGCGATACGGACGCGATCGCCACAAAGCAACAGAAGAAAACAGCAGCACCGAAGTACTGCTGCAATTAAGGTGTTGGATAAATTCGTCTATGCCAGTCGAGCCTTGTCTATGCAAGCAGGGCGTCGTTTTCGGGAACTTCCACCACGTCCACCGTATTGCTGTCTTCGACGCCGCTGAGGGTGGCGATTTGGAAGCCCGATTCGAGTTTGATGCCCAAGTCGAGAGTTCCGTCGCCGTCGAAGTCGCTCACCTCAAAGCTGAAGGATTGCGTGACTTTGATGGCCAGGCGATCGACCCCCACTTCAAAGTCCATAATCGCATCGAGGCTGGTTTCGTCGTCGAGGACGAAAGTATCGCTACCGCCGCCACCAATTAACACATCGTCGCCGAGGTCGCCGTCGATAACGTCATCGCCTTCGCCGCCGATCAACATATCGTTGTCTTGACCGCCGTTCATCACGTCGTTACCGTCGCCGCCAGAGACCATGTCTTCCCCGGTGTTCCCGTTGACGATATCGGTATCAGACCCGCCGTCTACGCTGTCGTTACCGTCGGCACCCACGAGAACGTCCTTTCCGGCGTCTCCAGAGAGTTCGTCGTTGCCCGCTTCGCCAGATACGATGTCGGTTTCGGCGGTACCGGATACGCTGTCGTCTCCTTCAGAACAGATGACTTCCTTTTCTCCTAAGTCGTCGAGATCGACGGCTTCTCCGCGAAATTGGAGTTGGAAGAAGCTTTGGGTTTCAACGCTCAGTCGAACCTGTTCGTTGAGTCCCATAACGGCTTGGAAATCAACTTCGTTCGTCATGAGAACCGTTTCGGGGTTGTCAGCTTCCCCGTCGTCCGGCATCATGTCGTCGGTGGCGCCACCGTCTTCGAGTTCGCCGTCGGGGTCGGTGACGAGGCTACCGTCGCCTTCGCCGTCTTCTTCTTCGGGGTCTTCCGGCGTTGAACTCATGCCTTCTTCAGCGGTTCCGGCCAGTTTGTCGCTTTGGGTGCGCACGCCGAATTCTTGACCGATGAGATCGTCGACGGTCAAACCCATGACGACGACGGAATCGCCTCCGGCGACGCCCACTTCGTAGGAGTTGGGGGCGATGCTGGCGGTTCCGACTTGGGAAACGTCTTTGCGATCGTCTTTGACTTCTAATTCGCTCGAGGAACTTAAGGCTTCGAGTTTGGAGTCGTCGGCGATGTTGAAGAAAACGCCTTTGACCGCTTGATTGGCTTCGACGGAAATTTCGACGCCGCCATCGACGGGATTGAGGGAGACGGTGGCTTCGGCGAGGTTTCCGACAAAGTCGTTGACGACGAAGCTAAATCCGCTGCTGCCGCTTGCAGCGTCGCCATCCTCGAGGTCGTCGCCGCTGTTATTCCCTTCGAGGTCGTCTTCACCTTCATCACCTTCGAGGTCGTCGTCTGCTTCGAGGACTTCTTCGTTGGTGACTTCTTCGTTGGTGACTTCTTCGTTGGTGACTTCTTCGTCAGTTGAATCGATAACTTGTTCGTCTACGGGGTTGTTTAAAAGTTCGTCCACGGTTTTCGGTCTCCATCCACTTCGATTTATAACGATGCACGCCTCGGCACGATCGAGGGTCGGTCTGAATTGTTCTTCGATCGCGTTCGTTAGAAGTAGCAGCCTCTACGTTGGTCGATCGATTCGTTGGGAACTTTTCAAACCCGTTATCTTTAATCGTTTTCAGTCGGTTCCAGTTCGTGCCTACCTGTCTTTTTCGACGATTTCCTAGTCTTAGAGTTCCCCAAGTTCCTGCTTTTTTTTCACTGTTTCCTGATAGTAATATTTCGATTTTTTGATTCAATAAACTGGTGTTTTTACTGAAAAAAATGGGCGATATTACTGATGGTTTTTGTTGAAAAACTGCGCCCTATGTAAAAACACGCAAGGTTCGGGTGGATACGTCCCTCCCAAATTGCCAAAACCGACGGAGAAGCTTGAGGTTTATTTATAGAAAAATGCCGATAGTTTGCGAAAAACTATCGTTTGCGATACCAGCGACGCAAGGTTTCGGGAGAAACGCCCAGCAAGTAAGCGGCCACGATGGCCTGATTGAGAAGGGTCGTCCGTAAAATCCCGAGTCTTTGCCAACGGCGTCCCGAGGTGAGGACGGGAATGGGAGGAATGGCGATTTTGCCCTGTCGTCGCAGTCGCCGGACGAACTCGAAATCTTCCATAATCGGCAGGTCGGGAAATCCGCCAAGTTTGTCGAATCGATCGCGCCTCAGAAAAAGTCCCTGGTCGCCGTAGGGCAACTGTGCCAGACGCGATCGCCAGTTCGCCCCCCGTTCGACGGTGCCGATTCCCGGTAAAGACGACTCGATTTGTAACTCGAAGGCCCCGGCCACCACGTCCGGTTCCGACAAGACCTGACGTACCAGCACATCAAAGGCTTGGGGTAACAGAGTATCGGCGTGGAGGAACAAGAGAATCTCGCCCGTAGCCGCCTGCGCCCCAACGTTCATCTGTCGCGCCCTTCCCGGTGGACTGTCGAGAACCCTCGCCCCCAGAGCGCGAGCGATCGCTCCCGTGTCGTCGGAACTCCCCCCATCGACAACGAGGACTTCGACGTTCCGTCCTGCCAACACCCGTTTCAAGGTCTCCGGTAGGGTGGTGGCCTCGTTCAACGCCGGAATCACCACAGAAATCCGTTGCCCTTGGCGTCCCGTTGCCCGATCCCACTCCGACAAATCCTCCGGGCGATCGATATCGCTCAGGGGAGACAGCAACGACACCGACAAACCGAGCGATCGCGCCGCCTCCAAAGTTTGCAGCAACACCGTTTCCGTTCCCCAATCGATGCCCGAAAACAGTTCCGGGTACGGCTGTCGCAACGCCATCAAATAATATCCCCCATCCTCCGCCGGACCGAGAACCGCGTCGGCCTTCTCCAACGCCGCAAACCCCTGCCGTAACAGAGACGCACTCAAACCGGGACAGTCAATGCCGACCAAAGCGATTCGATCGATCCCCTCAGCAAAAGCCGTTTTCACCGTTCGACCGAGGCGATCGCCCAAATCCCCCTCTCCTTGCG
The DNA here is from genome assembly GCF_049974805.1 of Baaleninema sp. Classification (NCBI taxonomy): domain Bacteria; kingdom Bacillati; phylum Cyanobacteriota; class Cyanophyceae; order Oscillatoriales; family Oscillatoriaceae; genus Baaleninema; species Baaleninema sp. The sequence continues at coordinate 12,794 of NZ_JBNGCO010000019.1, read as the reverse complement.
GGCGATAGACGAGATCTGCCCCCAACCACCGCCGCAGTTGCCCCGAAGTCCCGCCGACAAAGCGCACCTCCGCCGCTGCATCCTCTTCCGCGTTCCGCCACTGACGTACCGTTTCTAACGTGCGTTCCGTCATACGACGTTGCAACCCGGCCGCACCGCGTTTTCCCAACGCCGGAACCAACCGAGTTTTCGTTCGTCCCGGTTGAGGATAGCGCGTAAACACGACCGTTCGTCGAGACGCAGCAAGAGCGCGTTTCGATTCTTTTGAGGGCAACTGTATCTCGAACATCAACTCAAACCCGCCTCGTTTTTTCACCACAGGGCGACGTTAAGACAATCGGGGAAACTTGGCAATTCCGACAAGGATCGGCGATCGCAGGTACGAAGTTCATGGACTCAAACCCACGCGATCGCCGAGGTCGCCCATGCCTCCCACAATTTTTTTTAAAACCATCCCCCGATCGGACTCGGAGATTTCGATAAAATCGCCTATATTGAAAAGTGTTTTAACAGACTCCCGCTTAAATTTTTTCAACTTCCTGGCGAAAGGCATGGCGAACACACAAGGCGATCCGATCCGCGTTCAATCTGAAAGCGAACTTCCCGAAACTCAGCCGACCGTTGACGCCGACATCGAACCCGAACGCGAGGCTCCCCCAGAAACCCCACCGCCTCAACCGCCTCAAGAGCGGTCGGAGTCCCTGTTGTCTCGCGTGGCCACCTCTTCCAAAGAGACCCTAAATCGACTGTGGGGATGGCCGCTGTTTTGGTTCCTGGTGCTGGTGGGATTTAGCAGTACGGCAATGGGGGCGCTCGTCTGGCTGTTTTCCATGCCTCCGGTTCCCGATTGTAAGTCCGTCTCCACCCTCGCCCCCGATCGCGAACGGTTGTACTGCGCTCAACAAGCTGCCCAATCGGGACGCTTAGCAGACCTCGAAGCGGCTATCGACCTTGTAGAAAGCTGGCCCGACGATCACCCCCTACAACGACAAGGCACGAAATTCGTCGAACAATGGTCGCGCCAGTTGTTGGATATGGCACGGCGGGCGGCGTTGCGCGGCGAACTCGACGTGGCCTTAGGTCTCCTAGAACGGATTCCGAAAGATAGCCCCACCTATCCTGAAGTCCAAAACACCATCCAACGGTGGGATCGCGGTTGGGAACAGGGACAGCATATTTATAACCTGGCCAGCGAAGCCCTGAAAAATCAGAATTGGTCGGAAGCTGAATATCAAGCCGAACGGTTGCTGGGGATTGGCGACGACTACTGGAGCGAACAGCGGTTCGACGAACTGATGGCGCAAATCGCGGCGGAAAAAGAAGGACGCCGCAAACTCAAACAGGCGCGAGAAGCCGTGCAATGGGATACCCCCGCCGAGGCGGAAGCGGCGCTGAAGCTGATTAATACGATCGATGCCGATACCTACGCCCGCGCCGACGCCCGCGCCGATATCGAACAGTGGAGCCAGAAAGTTTTGGAAGTGGCCGTTACCGAGCAGCAATCGGGCAATTTCCAGCGGGCGTTGGAAACGGCCGAAATTATTCCGGCGGAAGCGTCGGGATACGCCCGCGCTCAAGAGGTGGCGGTGTTAGCCCAAAGCGGGGTGTTGACTTCTGAGACGTCGAATCCGTTGGCCAAACCGGTTTCGAGTCAAATTTTGACGCTCCTCGAAGCGGAAGCTCTCTCGGAAAGCTTGCCGCCGAGCCATCCGCTTTACGAGATCGCCCGCCAGCAACAACCTGAGTGGGAAGATCATTTAGAAGATTTGTTCCAGTTGCAAGCGGCCAGCGCCATCGCCGCCGTCGGGCAACCTTGGACGTTGGATGTCGCGCTGGCTCAGGCAGAAGCCATCGAGGGCGATCGCCCCCGCCGCGTTCACGCTCAAAGTTTGGTGGCGTACTGGCGTAAGGAAATGGAACGGGTGGCCGATCGCCCCATCCTTCGCCGCGCCGAACGGTTGGAAGAGTTAGGGACGATCGAAGCCCTCAAAGCTGCCATCGACCAAGCTGAACAAATTGCCCTCGGACGGGCGGAGCGACCCGAGGCACAGGCGCTAATCGCCCGCAGCCGCACGCGCATCGCCATGCTGGAAGACCAGCCCGTTTTGGACGAAGCGGAAAAACTGGCTGAAGACAACAAGTTCGCGGAAGCGGTGGAGTTGGCACAGCAAATCGGTGAGGAACGACCGCTATACGAGAAAGCTCGCGACGCGATCGATCGCTGGCGCGAGGAATGGCGACTGTACGAAGACCGACCGATCCTCGACGAGGCCATCGAATATGCGGAAGAGGGTAAACTGACTGACGCGATCGCGACAGCCGCAGAAATCGGAACCGACAGCCCGATTTATTACGAAGCCCAAGGCAAAATCGGCGAGTGGCTCGCCGAACGGGACGGACGCAACCGCAGCGCCCCATCTTCGGGCAATGGTGGAGGGAATGCCCCCGCCCCGGCTCCGGCTTATGAAGCCCCCGCCCCGGCTCCGGCTTATGAAGCCCCTGCCCCCGAACCGGCTTACGTTCCCCCAGCGAGCGAGAAGAAAATTACCTATTGAGGGAACGGACAACGGAGAATTGACCGTTGATAATCGATAATAGATCGCAGGGAAGCGTTTTTCCCTCACCTACACGAAAGAGTCCGGGAGCGTGGTAGCCCCGTGATTTTAATCCGGGGCGGAAACGCGACTCGTGCGGCTTTAGCCGCAGTGATATAATTGAATTACCTTCTCGATAACCCGAATGGAAGGGGCTTAACATCCCGTGAGGGCAGACTTGCATCACGCAGAAATGTCGGTAGCAAAGTGGTTCCATCGGCGAGAGATCAAAGGCGATCGCAAACAAGTAAAGGGAAGCCTTTGGGCAACCCATAGAGGCGTATTTGACTTCGCCTATGAGTCCGACAAGTCGGAAGTTCTGAAATCCCTCCGGGGAATCCCCGTCGCTTCAGCGCGGGGAGTAGTCAAACCCACTGTTCGATATCGACAATGACAACCGATCGCTCGTCTTTGAAAACTTACGATTCTATCGAGGCGATCGCGATCGTGGCGATCGATTCAGACGAGCTGTTTCGGTTGGGACTGCAAACCTGGTTCGCTCGGGAGCCGAGAGTTCGCTTGCTGGCGCAACTGGGAACGGATGCAGAGGTTCGAGATTACTTCGAGGGAGAAGAGACCCCGGAGGCGGAGGAAGCGGCGATCGATGGACTCGATTTAATTGTGGTGGGAGATCTGGCCGAACCCTTGCGCCTGTGTCAACAGCTGCGCGATCGCCTGCCGGATGTCCCCTTGTTTCTCCTGAGCGCCTCCCCGACGGCGGCTCGTCTCGCCTTGGCCCGTCAGTTGGGCGTCCGGGGCTTTTGTCGCAAGGGAACGCCGCTCTCGGAACTGTTAGACGCTTTCGAGCAAGTGGCTTCGGGGGGCTTTTACTGGCAGGAACCGCCCTCAACGGTGGCTGACGCGATCGCCGAACGTCGCTCCTCCGACCGTCGCGAAGACTCGGTACCGCCGCCTCCGAAACCGCCCGAGATTCCCGGCTTGCACTACATCGAGGTGGCATTGAGTCAGACGAGCGATCGCCTGCAAAATCCCAATTTGACTCTGCTCGATCGCGTCGTGTTAGAAGGCCGCCGCCGGGAGCTGCAGGCCGCCCGTTGGCTGGTGACTCAGTTGCGATCGCCCCAGAAGTTCGGGTCGCCCTCCTCGGCGTCGCGCCCTTCCCCTTCCACCACAGGCGGAAACCACCAGGGCGAACGAGCCACTGAACCCCGAACCGAAGGGCGATCGAACCAGCTCTTATCGGTTGCGGACGCGAACGCCAGGTCTGCGATCGACGCCGACGACTTCGAGCGCGACGACATTCGATCGATCGTGTTCGAGGCCACCTTGGACAAACTACAATCGCGGTTGCTCAACCTCAGTCAAACCCCGTTGGAAATCGACATTTTCCGCCCCCAGAAGAAGCGAGAACTCCTGGCGACGGTGTTGCGAAAATTCGACGAAACGGCCTTGGACTTGCGAGCGTCCGCCGTGACGCCGGAACAACTCGCCGAAAAGCGATCGCGTATCCTGTTAGATCTGTGGCGGGGTACGACCCTCGACTTCTTCGGACCCTACTATACCCTCGTTATCGACGATCGCCCGGTGCAACTGGTGGATATTTTGTTGCAAGATGCCGAGGTGGTGCGAGAGGCGATTTTAGAGAAAATCCCCCAAGTCCCCGACTTGCTGGCACATCTGCTGTTTCGAGTTCCCCTGAAGGTGGACGGCCAACGGTACGAGTTTGGCAGTCTCGAAGCGACGCTGAGAGCAGAGTATTTGCTGCAAAATCTCCTCGTTGGCGTGGCGAACGCCGTGGTTCAACCGCTGTTGAATAACTTCGCCTACGTGGAAGCGATCGAACAGGCGTTTTACGACAAACAAGCCCTTTCCACTCGAGATATCGATCGCTTTCGCAACAATTTATCTTGGAAATATCGCTGGCTGAAATACATCGGCGAACCGAAAGCCATTTACGAAAGCCGTCATCCTTTATTCGTCTTCGCCGAACGGGGCATCGAGCGCGTCGATATTTTTATGCCCCGTCGCCAGGAACTGAGAGACCTCTCGCGCATCCAACAGGCGGTAACCGTAGTACTCGAAGGACGAGACGCCCTCGCCCCTCGGTTGCGCTCCGTGGTGACGTTCGTCGGTAGCGGCTTAGTCTATGTTTTGACACAAGTGATCGGACGGGGTATCGGCTTGATCGGACGGGGCATTTTAGAAAACCTCGGCGGCGTGCGATCGCGCCAGCGCGACGGCGTGTTTCCCCGCCAGCGCAACAAAACCGATTTTTACAGCGAACAGTAAGCCGCCAACCGTACCCAATCGAGACGGGTTCAAGACGATACCGAATCCGGCATCGTTACCCGTTCTAAATTAGCACCGTCCAATTGCGCCCAATTGAGGTTCGCTTCGTCGAGATTGGCTTCCGTAAGATTGGCATCGATCAACCGCGCGTATTGCAAATTTGCCCCTTCTAAATTGGCCGTTTCGAGATCGGCACTTCGCAGCGTACAGCCGATGAGGTTCGCACCGCCGAGGTTGGCTCCGCTGAGGTTGGCGCCGCTGAGGTTCGCACCGCCGAGGTTGGCGCCGCTGAGGTTGGCGCCGCTGAGGTTGGTACTAAGCAGAATGGCTTGGCTCAAATCCGCATCGCAGAGGTTCGCCCCAACGAGTTGAGAGCTACTCAAACTGGCCCCGCTGAGGTTGGCCCCGCTGAGGTTGGCGCCGTTGAGATGAATACAGGTTAAATTGGCTCCGCTGAAATCGGCCCCTCGGAGATCGACATCTTCAAAATCTTTTTCGCCGTGGGCGTAACGCTCTAGTAACTCGTCTGCGTTCATTGTCTGTTCGACCTCGATCGACTGGAGAACGTTCCTTTCAGTGAGCGATCGACTCTGAGCGGGAACGTTCGGACTAATCGGTAGTGCGCCCCGACTCCATTGGATCGACCGAAAACCATTTATGATTTGCCATCTCCGGCTCGTAAATTTCCACTGGAAACTACCAGAACTCTAGCCAACGGCGATCCCTCGCGGCTTTAGTTTAACACGAGTTTTTCTAGGCATTCCTGTCGCAGACCGGCCGCATATCCCCTTAACAGAAGTTTCGAGAAAATTTGCCCGATCTACATCTTTGCGACATATTTCCGATGGGTTCGCTCCTTCTTCCCCGAACCCTGAGAGAACTGATTTTCCATCGCCCCCTTCGGCCGAACTATCGCAATGGGGAGGGAAAACCGATCTCGAACCGTCACCTCACCACTCGAGTGCCAAGCAGCGATCGCCCGCGCTCGATGCCTTTGCTGGGATCGTACAACCCCTCGAGCGACCGAACTCCTCTCCAGTGTTAAGTTGAAAACAGCGAACCTCGGACAAACGGGTGGGAAGCCTCGATCGCGGATTGTCAACGGATTGTCGAGCCTCGATCGCGAACATCGGTCTTCCTGAGTCTGCCCTCCGACCGTTCCGCACAGCATTTGGCAGTCAAAATTGAAGAGGAGGTCAACTATGACAACTCGAGAAACCACTCGAGAGACAACGCAAGAGACCCAGCCAGATCGAGAGTGGTGGCGCAGCGCAACAATTTACCAAGTCTATCCCCGCAGCTTTTTCGACAGCAACGGCGACGGCATCGGAGACTTACAGGGAATCGTCAACCAACTCGACTATATCGCCGATCTCGGCGTCGATGCCGTGTGGGTGTCGCCGTTCTTCAAATCCCCCATGAAAGATTTTGGCTACGACATCTCAGACTATCGCGCCGTCGATCCCATTTTCGGCACGATGGACGACTTCAAAACCCTCCTCGATAAAGCCCACCAAAAAGGTCTCAAAGTCCTCATCGACCAGGTTTGGAACCACACTTCCAACCGACACCCCTGGTTTCTCGAAAGTCGCAGCAGCCGAGACAACCCCAAAGCCGACTGGTACGTTTGGGCCGACGCCAAAGCCGACGGTAGCCCCCCCAACAACTGGCTGGCCACCTTTGGCGGGAGTGCCTGGACTTGGGACGAACAGCGACAGCAATACTACCTCCACAACTTCCTGGCCGAACAACCCGACCTCAACTGGTACAACCCGGAAGTCATCAACGCCATTCTCGACGTGGCGCAGTTTTGGCTCGATATGGGGGTCGATGGATTTCGCCTGGATGTGGTGAACTTCTTCACCCACGATCGACGGTTGCGCGACAATCCCATCCGACCCGAAAGCGTCCCCCGTCCCGCTGGTGCCGACGCCAACGATCCCTTTTTCAATCAAATCAATCTCTACAATTTCTGCCAACCGGAAACCCTGGATTTGCTCGAAAAAATCCGCACCCTCACTGACCTCTATCCGGGGACGACAACGCTGGCTGAAATCAGTTCTGCCGAGGATACCATCGCCACCTCAAGCGAGTACGTACAGGGGGATAAACGGCTTCACATGGCGTACAATTCCTCGTTAATGACTCCGGAACCCCTCGATCGCCAACGCCTGTACGAAATCGTCAGCTCTGTGGAAGAACGCTTCGGCGACGGTGTGATTTGTTGGACGGGGGGAACTCACGACTTCCCCCGGTTGAAATCCCGTTGGATGAAGTTTCTCATCGACGATGCGTTTAGTCACGAAGCTTTCGACCATATGTTTGCGGCGTTGTTGCTGTCGTTGCGGGGCAGTTGCTGCATTTATCAAGGGGACGAACTGGGGTTGACTCAGGCGAAGATTCCCTACGAGAAAATGCAAGATCCTTTCGGCCTGGCGGGATATCCCAAAATTATGGGACGAGATGGGTCTCGTACCCCCATGCCTTGGGAGAAAGAAGGGGTCAACGCCGGATTTACGACGGCGAAGGAACCTTGGTTGCCGATTCCTGACGAACATCTCGAGCAAGCGGTGGACGTACAGGAGCGTCACGCCAATTCGTTGTTGAACAAGTATCGCCGTTTGCTGCGCTGGCGGAAACAGCAACCAGCCCTTCTGAAAGGGAAGTTACACCTCCTCGATACCCCGGAACCGCTGTTTGGCATCGAACGACAATGTGAGCAACAGCATTTACTCTGTTTGTTCAATCTCAGTCCTCAAGCGGTTCATTTCGATGTGTCGGCGTATCCGAATTTAGTTGAAGCTCAGGAGTCTGATTTTCACGTTCGACAGTACGATGAAACTATCGAACTTCCGGCTTACGGGGTCTTTTTCGGAAAGCTCAAATAGCTGGTCTAACTAGCGAAAAGAGCATCGACCGTCTCGCTTTCTCCTGAGATGGCAGCGATCGCATCTTCGGCAAAGGTCGTTTCGGAACTCTCCAAGTCCGACATCGCCTCCGAGAGCAGCATGAACTCTACCTTGAAATCGATGAAATCGATTGTGTTGCCATCGTCTAACTCGAACGAGTATTCGCCTTCGACCTCGTCGAAAACTGTCGTCGGTTCTCCCGTCAGCGGGTCGGTTTCTTCTGAAAGGTCGTCGTGAGTTTCGCGGCTGTCGTTGACGATTTTAGCTTCTTCTGAAATCTCGTCGGAAATCTCGTCGTGAGTTTCGCGGCTGTCGTTGACGATTTTAGCTTCTTCTGAAATCTCGTCGGAAATCTCGTCG
>NZ_JBNGCO010000019.1:0-4581 GCF_049974805.1 Baaleninema sp. | reverse complement strand
GAAATCTCGTCGGAAATCTCGTCGGAAATCTCGTCGGAAATCTCGTCGGAAATCTCGTCGGAAATCTCGTCGCTATCCTCAACCGGGTTCTCGTTATCTTCGAGGTCGTCCTCGTTGTCCTCCGAATCTCCATCGTCTTCAAAGGCGTCGAGTCCTAATTCTGCCAGTTCGTCGCGCAGTTCTTTAAAAATGATGTCGCTAACGGCTTTTGTCGGGTGGACGTTATCCCAGAAAACGTATCGATTGGGATTTTCGACCAACATTCCTGTTATCTGATTGAAGGCTGGGTCGGTACTGTTGACAAAGCCAAAGGATTCGGGGTTGTCTAAAATGTCGTCGAAGATCTCGAAAACGTCTAATTCAACGATCTCGATATCTAAACTTACTTCTAATTCGTCGAGGCGAGTGTCGAGGAGGTCGTTAAACTGTTCGATCGTAATGCTGATGGGTTTTTGAGCCGAAGGAAAAGCTGCTCTGACGAACGGCGTGAAACTGACATCAGCGGAATTCGGCACGATAAAGGCTTCCGCTCCCGCCTCGGCCAAGGTGCTGATATGTCCGGTTAAGGCTTCTACAACCTGTTCTGGAAGACCCTCGAGTACTGCTTCGGGGTCTAGGGTGGGATTGGCTTCGATTTCTTGTAAGAAATCGTTTCCCCCGGCGTAGAGATAGACTAAATCCGTTTCGTCGGGACTGGGTAAGCTGGACAGGTTTACCTGGTCTAAAAAGAAATTAATCTGTTCGCCGATGTTGGGCGTTTGTAGGAGAGACAAACCGAAACCGGTTCTCGCTCCACCGAAGGCGAAGTTGGTGCCTCCGGCTAAAAATGGCGTCGAAGCATCTAATCCGAGGCGGTCGGCGATGTTTTCGACCACTAGGGGACCGTTAGAAAAGCGTCCGTCGAAATAGGGCGGTGAGGGCGGGTTTGTCCCTCCACTGTTGAGAAAAACGTTTCCTACGTCGGAGAGGCTGTCGCCGAAGGCGATAAATGAATCGAAGACGGGGGGTTTGTCTTCTTCTCCCTCGTCGCCATCTTCTGTGTTGTTATGACAGGGCGAGCAACCTTCGTTGAATTGGGGGAAATGATTCCAAACCCCCCCCTCTTGGTTCCAGGGACGGAAAAACGAGTATTCGGGATCGTTATCGTTTCGATCGCGGAAGGGATGGGTGGGAGATTCGTCTGTATCCCACCAACGACGGTGTTGAGTCAATCCAAATTTCTTCATGGCAGTAGTTTTATCCTGACGCTCAGTTGCAACCTCGAGCGAGGCATATCCGTAATTCTACGTAATTAAATGGGAATATCCGAGCTTTTTTAGGGATTATCACCAAATCTTTACAGAATCAAAACCGAATCTTTACAAAAATACTCAGGGTTTTTACGTAAGTCGAGGCGGCGGTACTGAGTCCTGGCCTGGGACTCGGCCAGGATGCGATCGCCAATCCCTCGATCGATCGAACCCCCGTAACTCCAGTAACTCCATGCTGTGGGGCTACGGGGGTGATGGGATACGGTGAGTTGAAAACTGGCTTCAGAAGCCGAAGAGGGCCGCCAAAGGCTGTTCGTCGGTGGCGGTGGAACTGGGATCGATCGACGCCGCGAAATCTGCCATTTCTGCTTTCGTGGAGGTTTCGAGGGTGGGGGAACTAGCGGGATGGGGAGAGGGTTCCCAGGTTTCGAGGATCTCCGCCGATGCGGTAGAGGTGGGGAGGCTGCGATCGCGCCGCGCCCCCAACAGTCCATCCGTGAAATCCCCGAGAACCGATTCGGTCACGATGTCGTAAACGGTGGCGGTGGGGTGGAAATCGTCCCAAAACAGATAGGTTTCGGGGTCGGGAACGACGGTTCCCGTCACGGGGTCGAGGGCGAAATCGGTGGTATTTTGAATGCCGAAGGCGGCGGGATTGGCGAGGATTTCGTCGAAGATGCTGGCGAAATCTAATTCGATGATGTCGATTCCTAATTCGACTTCTAAGGTATCTAAGGCGGGGTCGAGGAGTTCGTTGAAGCGATCGAGTTGTTGGCTGATTTCTTCGCTGCGGCCGATCGATCGCACGAACGGCGCTCCGCTGAAATCCCCTAAATTCGGCACGACGAAGGTGGTCGCCCCCGCTTCGGCTAAGGTGGTGATGTGGCCGGTAAGGTCGCTGACAACGCTGGCGGGGTCGAGAGGCGTTGGACTTTGGACGAAATTGTTACTTCCGGCGTGGAGATACACTAAATCCCTGACGTCGAGGCGGTTTTCCAGGCGATAGAGATCGATTTGTTCTCCCACGTTGGGCGTCCCTTGCGCGGAGTTGCCAAACCCGGTGGTTGCGCCGCCGAAGGCGTAGTTCGTCCCCCCCAGCAAGGCGGGAACGGAGGCGTTTAACCCGACGGCGTCGGCTAATTGTTCGACGACGAGTCGGCCGTTGGAAAACCGCCCTTCAAAATAGGGAGGTGAGGCGGGAAGCGTTCCGCTGGTGGCGGTGAATACGTTCCCGACGTCGGAGAGACTGTCGCCGAAGACGATAAGGTTGTCGAAGGGTGGGGAAGTGGGGGCGATCGATCCCTCGAGTTCCGGGGTGACGGCGAATTGAGAGACCACTTCCGGGGTGCGATCGAGTATATTTTGGGGATTGGCGTTGAGTTCGGCTTCGTTGTACGCTTCGATTCCGTAGGTGGTCACGAGCAGTTCTTGGGTGGTGGGGTCGATCGCAAACTCCGTCCAACCGTAAGTCTGCGTCGCCACGTATCCCCCTTCGAGAAGTCGCGCCGCCACTGGCGATCCTTGCAACCCGACGGGATCGTAACCCAAGGTTTCCAACTGGCTGTTCGTCAGTTGTTCGATAAAGGCATCTTTCCCGGTGCGGGGTAAACTGTCGAACAGCGCCACCTGTTCCGGAGACAGTAAGTCGAAATCCACCGCCAAGTCGATGACCGTCGGTCCGAAGGGTTCGTCAAAGGCGACGGAACCTGTGGTGATTTCAAAGGCGTTGGTGGGAATCTGTTCGCCGCCGGGGGTTAGCTGATAGGTGAGGTTGTTAACGAGAGTCCCGTGAACGTCCGCCGCTACGAATACCACGTTGTCGATGTCGTTGGTATTAATAAAATTGAGGATTTCGCTGCGTTCGGCGGCGTAGCCTTCAAATCGATCGCCTGCGTTGACCAACCCCAGATTTTGGATGGGTTCGGGAACCATCACGAACTTCCACGTCACCCCCGCCGTTTCCGCCGCCAGCAAATCCTGTTTGAGGTCTTCGACTTGCACCCGTCCTAACATCGTGCGGTTGGGGTCGAAACTCGCAGCGAGGAAATTTTGAACCGATAGGGGATTGTTGATGTCCGCTTGCGGGACTGCGGGGTCTCGGAACGATCGCGCGTCGAGAACGAACACCGCCGCATCGCTTCCATAGGTTTGGTTGCGGTAAAGTTTCCGTTCTCCTGCGGTGCGGGGGTCTCCGGTTTCGCCGTAAAATTCGTCTCGAATCGGGTTGTACTCTTGAAACGCTTGCAACCCGTTTTCGTAAAGCGGCGTATCGTTAATCCGTTCGCTTCCGGTTCCAAACCGTCCCAGAGGGTCGGTGAACGCGGGGGCGCCGCCGGAAAAGTCGTTGGTGACTTCGTGGTCGTCGATGGTAGCCAAGACGCTGGTAGAGGCGCGGAGGTCTTCCCAGGTGTTAACGCCGAATCGATCGCCGTACACTTCAGCTTGTTTGAGGCGAAATTCTTCCAGGGTTTCCGCTTGGGGTTTCCTCAACGCCGGGGAGGGATAGTCGGCGTAAATGGTGTCTCCGTGGAGAAGGAAGAAGTCTAAGTCTTTTTCGTCGGCGTTGGCGATGGCGGGATAGGGCGCCAGTTCGCCGCGCCAGTCTCCAGAGACGCCGAAGCGCAACCCGTCGAAGGTGCCGAGTTCGGCGGCGGTGTCGAAGGTTCCGGTTTGGGAACTTCCGATGCTGTCGGTGACGCGGTAGTAGTAGGTGGTGTTGGGTTGCAGTCCGCTGAGAGGGAGTTTGATGGGTTCGTTGGGGTCGCTGACTTCTGCTGACAGGGTTCCTACAATGTTGTTAAAGTCCGGGTCGCTGGAGTATTCGATCGCCACGAAGCCGGGTTCGCTGCTGCGCGTCCACAGTACTGTACTGGTTTGGCCGGTGTCTCCCGAGGCGACTCCGTTGGGAAGTGTTGGGGAACCGTCGGTGTCGTTTCTCAAGTCGGCGAGAAATTCGTTGACGTTCAGTCCGTAGATTTGAAGGAAGTCGAGTACGCTCATCTTTAAAGTCTCCTGACCCAATCGACCCAACTTTACGGGTTGGGAAGGCGTTTTCAGGTTAATTTTATGCTAAATAAATGGCAAGTCAAATTAAGAAAACGTCAAATTTGAGCGGTTTTTTGTTGAAATTCGTTAAGTTTTTAAACCGCCATCAACCACAATTTTGACATTAAATTACGATACAAACAGAATAAAAACGAGGTTTTTTGTGGTAATTTTTTTGAGCTTCAAGGTCTTGCGAGTGAAGGGAAGTCAATATCTCACAAATACCCAAATACCAGGGCTATTTCATTCTCAAGGGAAGCCAAAGATGCTAGAGTGTCAGATTAAT
>NZ_JBNGCO010000018.1:0-52984 GCF_049974805.1 Baaleninema sp. | reverse complement strand
CTACGGGAACCTGGCTGCTCCCAAGCCCCGTCGCTTTAGCGCGGGGTCAGTGACCTGAGTCCTAAAACTTCACCCTGTCCGGAGACGACTTCTCCGAGGACGAAGGGTTGGGTATTTTGAGTTTTCAAGATTTCTAAGGTTCGATCGACCTGTTCCGGGGAGACGATAACCACAAACCCTACTCCCATATTAAAGGTATCAAACATATCTGAGAGTTGGACGTTTCCGGCCTCTGCCAACCATTGGAAGGCGGGGGGAATCTCCCACGCCGATCGATCGATGGCGATCGACTGGTTTTCACCCAAACAGCGGGGCAAGTTTTCCGGAAGTCCGCCCCCAGTAATATGCGCCATGGCGCGAATTTCCACCTCCGTTTCCCGCAGGGATAACACCGGTTTTACATATATATATGTTGGCGTGAGGAAAACCTCGCCCAAACTGCGGCCACCTAACCCTTCCGGGCGATCGTCCCAACTGTATCCGCCATCGGCGACAATTTTCCGAACTAAGCTGTAGCCGTTGCTGTGAACCCCCGAACTGGGAAGTCCGACGGCGACATCTCCCACCTGCACCGTGGAACCGTCGAGAAGCTGGCTTTTTTCCACGATTCCCACGCAAAATCCGGCGATGTCGTATTCTCCCGGCGGGTAAAATCCCGGCATTTCTGCCGTTTCCCCACCCAAGAGGGCGCATCGGGCTTGACGGCATCCCGTGGCGATTCCCGTCACTACTTGCGCCAACTGTTCGCCGTTGAGTTTTCCCGTGGCCAAATAGTCCAGAAAATACAGGGGTTCTGCCCCCGACGTCAGTACGTCGTTGGCACACATGGCTACTAAATCAATACCAACCGTATCGTGGCGATCGAGTTGGTGCGCCAGTTTCAGCTTAGTTCCCACCCCGTCCGTTCCCGACACGAGGACGGGTTGGCGATACCCAGCCGGAATCTCGAAGCATCCGCCAAATCCCCCCAGTCCCCCCAAAACACCGGGACGGTGGGTTTGTTCGACCACTTTGCCAATTCGATCGACAAAGGCGCGACCGGCTTCAATATCGACCCCAGCTTCTCGATAATCCATGATTTCTTCGGCGATAAAACACAGGCTGCTTATTTTACCGCATTTTTTTTAATTCGCTACATATACCATATCTTAGTATTTTTTATATGTTTTTTGTTTAAAGATTTGACAATGGGCAGAAATACCTAAAAATTATATTTCATAAGGCTTTCACCCAAAACCGAATTGTGAAGTTTCGGTAAAGTTATCCCCAAATTGGGGTCGTTCCCGATCCCCGATCGAAAAAGTTCGTGCTATTCTGTGGCAGTTCTACAACAATTACCTGAACACGGAATGAGTATGAGTTAGGAGTTAGCTGTTTCCAAAACAGTGAATCCGCAGCCAAAGGCCCGTTAAATCTATCAAACCCACTCAAAAAACCAACTCAAAACCGGGTGTTGTGGGCGCTTGGCGGACTCGACTCGCCACCCCAAACGCGGGGAATCGCGCGATTTGGGGGTTCGATTGGGAGAATTTAATCTATGACCTATCAACTTTGGAGAAGCTTCACGATCGCGATCGTGATTTCCGGAATGGGAAACTTTTCTTGCATGGCGAACGCCATCGAAAGCACTTCCGAGGGAGATACGACCGGCCAAGAAGCTACAACGGCAACCTACGAAGTCGCACAATCGCTCGTGGACCGCGTACAAGCCGCTCCTCCAAGTGCCGGTGAGACGCTTCTAGTGAATTGGGGAGAGTCTCACGAAGGACTACAGAACCTCGGATTTCACGAGGAAACTGCCGAGGTGTCGGATTTACTGCTGCGCGATCGCATCGTCGATCCATCATCTCTGGTTCCGGGGACAAACGTTTGGGGCGATCGACAAGCCTACGTTCTTCCCCCGGCGACGCTACCGAAACCCGAACCCGAACCCGAAGAAGTCATCGTGTACAGCGAACAGGGGATGGCTTCCTGGTACGGGCCGGGATTCCACGGAAACCGCACCGCCAGCGGCGAAGTGTTTAACAGCAACGACATCACCGCCGCCCATCCTGCGTTACCCTTCGGGACTCAAGTGCGGGTGACCAATCTCGACAACGGTCGTTCGCTCGTGGTGCGGGTCAACGATCGCGGCCCCTACGCCCACGGACGAGTCATCGACCTCTCCGCCGGTGCCGCCGAACGTCTCGGCTTAATCGCCAGCGGCGTCGCCCCCGTCCGTCTCGAGGTGGTGCAACCGACTGACGTGGCTGGGAAGTAAGTTCGTTGTCGAGAAGGGGAGATGGGGAGAGGGGAAGATTTCCCATCATCCCACCATCCCACCATCCCATCATCACCTCAAAGTTCCCTCGGTTGCTAAACTAACAAGTTGGTTCTGTCGCACCGAGGGAGATGTTATGAAACGCTTGACGACTGCGGCCGCGTTGCAAGCCTATTGTCAAAGTCAAAGCGAGGTGACGATCGGTTTGGTTCCGACGATGGGAAACCTCCATGGGGGACATTTGAGCTTGATCGATCGCGCCCGCCAGGAAAACGATCGCGTTATTGTTAGTATTTTTGTCAATCCGCTTCAGTTCGGACCGCACGAGGATTTCGAGAAATATCCGAGAACCCTCGATTTCGACTGTCAGCTTTGTCAAGAGGCGGGCGTCGATGCAGTGTTTGCGCCGAGTGCTGAGGAGTTGGGGATTTCGGGAAGAGCGCCAGCGGACTCGGACGGGAAAACGTCGTTACGGACGACGGTGGTACCGCCGCCTAAAATGACATCTATATTATGTGGGCGATCGCGTCCCGGTCATTTCGACGGCGTGGCCACCATCGTCACGAAACTCCTGAACTTAGTGCGTCCCGATCGCGCCTATTTCGGCCAGAAGGACGCCCAACAACTGGCGATTATCCGCCAATTGGTGCGGGATCTCTCCATTCCCGTGGAGATTGTCGGATGTCCCATCGTGCGGGAACCGTCCGGCTTAGCCCTCAGTTCTCGCAATCAGTATCTCAGCCACGAACAAAAAGAAACCGCCGCGACGCTGTACCGCAGTTTACAACAGGCGCAAAGGCTATTCGATAAAGGATTTCGCGATCGCGCCAAACTCCTCGAGGCCGTGAAAACCGAACTGTCCACGGTTCCCGAGGTGCGGTTGGAATACCTCGAACTCGTCGATCCCGAGAGTTTAGTTCCCCTGGCCAGCGTGCGCCGCAAAGGATTGCTGGCCATCGCCGCCCGCGTGGGAGAAACTCGCCTCATTGACAATCTATTACTCAACGCCCGCCCGCCCATTATTGCCATTGACGGCCCGGCGGGGGCGGGGAAATCTACCGTCACGCGCCAAGTAGCCCGGACACTGGGGTTGTTGTACTTGGACACTGGGGCGATGTATCGCGCCGTAACTTGGTGGTTGCGGGAATGCGGCGTCTCCATTGAGGACGAGGCGGCGGTGGCGGAGGCTTTGCAGCGGTGCGATTTACAACTTAAGTCTGATGTGGAGGGCGATCGCTGTCGGGTGTGGGTGAACCGTCAGGAAGTCACCGACGCCATTCGATCGCCGGAAGTCACCTCGGCGGTATCGGCGGTGTCGGCGCTTCCGGTGGTGCGTCAGTTTCTCATCCAACAGCAAAAACGCTACGGAGAAACGGGGGGACTCGTCGCCGAAGGGCGAGACATGGGAACCTGCGTGTTTCCCGATGCGGAAGTGAAGGTGTTTCTCACCGCCTCGGTGGGAGAACGGGCGAGACGGCGCAAGCTGGATTTGGAACGTCAGGGATACGAGGTAAATTTGGGTCAGTTGGAAGGGGACATCGCCGAACGCGATCGCCAAGATAGTACGCGGACGATCGCGCCTTTGAAAAAAGCCCGAGACGCGGTGGAAATCCAAACGGACAATCTCAGCATCGACGAAGTGACGGACAAGATTTTACATCTAGTCCCGTCTACCCATTGAGTTTCTTTAACACAAGAAACCAAAAAAGTCAAGAAAATTGCAAAATATCCCCGGTATCTCAAAGATGCCGGGGAGAAGCTTGTTGTTAAAAATTGCGATCGATCGAAAAAAAGATTGACCAATGGATCTCGGGCGATCGCACTCCGGTTTGAAGTCCTTATAGAGTGTCCTTATAGAGTGATATCGTCGTAGAAAACGAACGACCACTGCAAAACAGAGGAGGCGTGAGTGAAAGATTGGCGATCGTGGTGTGGAGTCAGTATCGGACTGGCGATAACGTGGTTGTTAACTGCCGAATCCCTATCCGCTCGCGTCCTTGGTCAAGACGCAGAAACGCTTTCCGACCTACCTCAAAAGAGCCAATTAAAATCAGACACACCCCTTCAACCCCAAAAACAGCAAGCTCAAAACGTCCCCTCGATTCCGCCGATTCAAACCGACCCAGAACCCGACCCCAGCGGACGCTTTGGGTCCCCCGAACCGGACGCCGAACCCCTCGAACCGGAGGACGAACCCCTTCCCGAAGAGCCGACACCGCCGCAACCGCAATCCGAATCCGACCCCGACGCCCCTCAATTTTTCGTCGAACGGGTGGAAGTGGTCGGAAGTAGCATTTTCACCGCCGAAGAACTAGCGACCTTCACCGCCGCCGTGGAAGGGCGAGCGGTGACGCTACAGGAATTGCAAGAGGTCGCCGACGCCATCACCCAAGAATATCTCGATCGCGACTACATCACCTCTCGCGCCATCGTCCCCAACCAAGACATCCAAGATGGCGTCGTCACCCTTCAAATCATCGAAGGCCGTCTCGGAGAAATCCGCATCGAAGGCACCGAACGACTGCACGAATCCTTCGTTCGCAGCCGTATCGACCTGGCCGCCGACGTTCCCCTCGACACCGCCGCCCTCGAAGACCAACTGCGCCTGTTGCGGGCCGACCCCCTCTTTGAAACCGTCGAAGCCAGCTTGCGGGCGGGAGACGAAATCGGCGAAAGCTTGCTGGTGGTGCGCGTCAGCGAAGCCAATCCCTTCGGGTTTCGCATCGCCACCGACAACTACTCGCCCCCCAGCGTCGGCGGCGAACGGGGGATTCTCGGCATCCGACATCGCAACTTGGCCGGGTTCGGCGACGAAATCGACGTTGAATATAACTTCTCCTACACCAACGGTTTAGACTTCTTCGACATCGCCTATCGCGTTCCCGTCAACCCGATGGAGGGGACGCTACAGTTTCGCGTGTCTCCGAACCGCAACGAAATCACCCAAGCCCCCTTCGACGAATTCGACATTCGCGGCCAGTCCACCCTTTACGAAGTGGATTTCCGACAGCCGTTGATACGCACGCCTCGGGAGGAATTCGCCCTGTCGCTGGGGTTTTCCTGGCAAGACAGCCAAACCTTTCTCGACGACAACCCCGAACCCTTCGGTATCGGGCCCGACGAAGACGGTCGCAGTCGCACGCGATCGCTCCGCTTCAGTCAAGATTACGTGCGTCGGGACGTCAACGGGGCTTGGGTGTTGCGATCGCAAATGCGCTTCGGTACCCGAATGTTTGGGGCGACCCTCAACGCCGGAGACGACCCCGACGGGCAGTTTTTCAGTTGGTTGGGACAGTTCCAACGCATCCAACGCCTCGGAGACGACCACCTTCTTATCGCTCGTCTGTTCGCCCAATTCTCCCCCGACCCCCTGCTTCCCTCCCAGCAGTTCGTCATCGGCGGCGGTCAGTCGTTACGGGGTTATCGCCAAAACGTGCGGGCGGGGGACAACGGCTTTAGCTTCTCCGTTGAAGACCGAATTACCCTGTTGCGGGACGCCTCGGGACTGCCGAAACTGCAAGTCTTGCCCTTTTTAGACATGGGGGCGGTGTGGAACCACGACGACAACCCCAACGCCCAAGCCGACCAGCGGTTTTTAGTGGGTTTGGGCGTCGGGGCGATTTGGGAAGCCTTTCCCGGTTTCGTCCTCCGGGTCGATTATGGCGTTCCCCTGGTAGATTTAGACGATCGCGGCGACAACATTCAAGACGACGGCTTTTATTTCAGCGTCGGCTACGAATTGTGACATCCTCCCGACGCTCACCCTAGCGGGTAGAGCGCGGGCTTCCCAAGATCGCTCTTGGGTATTCCTGCCCCACGCCACTTATCTAGGTCGAACCCCATGATTCTTCCCCCGACAGACCGACTTGACAGGCTGTTTCCAATTCCCAGAGTCCCTGGGTACAGCTTTACAGAAGCTTCCTTTGTACTGCAAAGTTTTTACCCACCCACAGTCCTTTGCCACAAAGCCAAGTGTTCTGGATGGAACGCCCTAACTTCGGTTATCAAGGTTCAGCGCCGTTCTAGAACTTTGGAGGTCCCGGCAATGCCTGACTTTTACTCTCAATCTACGGGTGGCTAGACCGTTTGTATTATAACCTAAAACCTTTGTGCTGTATGCACTTTACTCGACTGGAACCCAAAGATTGGGTGTCGATTTTCGGGGCATCGACCCCCTCAATCGACGCGGGGAGTCCATGTATCCCGACGCTCACCTTTCAGGTAGAGCGCGGGACTTATAGCTCCGGTGAACCCCTCATTAGTTAAAAGCGATCGCCTCCTCTCGAATCCGGTCTCGAATCCGAATCGCTATTGCACGCCGAGACAGTCGAGAAGGCGATCGAGATCGAAGTGTTCGGCGGCGGTTTGATAGATGTAATCGAGTTCGAGGGGTTCGCGGACGGGAGTGCGTCCGAACATCCGATCGAGGATTTCCACCGTCGTCAGGGTATCGAGTTCCACCGAAATTACCGGAATTTCCACTTCTTCAGCGCGGCTGAGAACCAGTTCCGGCGGCGTCAAGCGATGGCCGGTCAAAATCAGACAGTGAGTCGCCGTTTCTAAGGCAGCCAGTTGAATGTCCGCGCGATCGCCCCCAGTCACGATGGCCGTATTATGACGCTGTTGGAAATACTTCACCGCCGAGTTGACGCTCATCGCCCCGATTTGAATCCCTTCGATTTTCAAATCGAGCCGTTCCTTACCGCAGAGAACTTGGGCGTTGAGGTGGCGTACCACTTCCGCCACGCTGACGCCGCGCAAGAGGGCGCTGTGAGGTACCATTCCCAACACAGAAATTCCTCGCGATTCTAAAAACCCTTTCAACTCCGCGCCAGTGGTGTCCAACTCGTCGCTGGGAACGTCGTTGAGGGTGACGCCCAGCAAGCGATCGCCGAGGCGTTCCTTGGCCGCGAGAATCTGTTCGAGGGCGTTGGGGGAACCGTATCGCGCCACCAACAGCACCTGAGCGTCCACCGTCGCCGCTAACTGAGGTAAAGACAGGCCAAAGGCGCTCCCTTCATCGAGGGTTCCGACCCCTTCCCACAACACGAAATCCACCTCGGGTTTTGGTAAATCGGCGATTTGCTGGCGGTAGTCAGTGGTATCTTCGCTGCGAATGCGTTTGCGAAGGGTTTCTTCGTTCGTTCGCACCAGGGGGGACAGCGTGCGATCGTCCTCGAGATTTAACTGTTGCGCCAAGAACTGCACTTCGTCTTCCGGCGGACTCCCCAGCCACGGATCGGTCGTTCCCGAGGCTAAAGGCTGTCCGCAGGCGAGTTGAAACCCTTTTTCTTGAAATTGACGGGCAAGTCCTAACAGCGTGGAGGTTTTGCCGCTATAGGGTTCTGTAGACCCGACGATCAGATACTTGGCGGTTGGCACGCTTGACACTCCTCTTTGTCGAAATGGGTTCGAATTCTTTTCTTAAGATTAACAGTCTCCTTTGAAAGCCAAAACACCCCGGTTGATGTTGGCGGGTTGGCCGTCTCCATCGGCCGGTTTTGGCGATCGACCGGTTTTGGCGATCGACCGTGCGACGACGACCCGACGCGAGGGCGATCGCCCGCAGCAGCGATTTTCCCGAAGCGGCCAGGCTACTCGTCTACATCGAGAAGCTGGTGATAGAACCCTTTAGAAAAGTCGATGCAGCGATTTTTCTTGTAGAAAATTAACAGATCGATCAAGTGATTGATGAACTCGTAGTTCGCCATCGTGGTCTCGTAACTGAGATCGGCGTTCCCATCGAACTGCAAGCGACAGCGGGTCGGGTCCGCCGGAAGGCTCGAAACCGTCCAGGTCGCGACGAAAGGGATATTTTTACCCCCTTCGATTTGACGTTCCCCTTCCAGGTTTCCCGTTTCGTACAAGCCGATGGCCAGAGGCAGGGCACTCCGTTGGTTGTTGGTCTTGTAGTAAGGCAGATAAACCATGACCTTGGACTTGGGAGCGGGTTGTAAATTTTCTAAGGCCGGCATGGTGTGGCGATTTCCTCCATTGAGGGATGGACTACAGAGAGTTAACGACTCAATATCTGTTTTGGGGGCATCTCAACAATGCCAATCGTCAGACACCCGGTATCTCTGAGAGACGGAATACCCAAAACGGAGGATTTTCCAGATACCGGGTTTCGCTCAGTGGATCGTTTGGCTTTCTTGGAGATGCACCCTCCGTTGTAGATGTATCGTCGAAGCGTATTTCGCACGAAATGGGGACTGAGAACTTACCATAATATGAACAACCAACTTATACTTTAATCGGTTCTTTGAGCCTTTGGCGCTTGATGTTGACCGCTGTTCGAGTTGGTGAGTGCAGCGAACGCAACCCTAAACTATGCCTGCAAATTTTTGGTTCGATCGAAATTCGTCTCGAGCGGGGGAACCGCTTCAAACTATACTGTTCGACCGCGACAGTGCGGAATTGGAAGAGGAGTCAGACGAGGCTCCCCCGTCCTATCGCGGTTACGCGGGAAGACGGCGTAAAGCAGCGGTCGTCTTGACGTTAGTGTGGGGCGGCACGATCGTTTTACACTCAGTTTCCTGGGGACTGTGGGTCGTGGTAGGACTGACGGGATTGTTGGGATTACACGCCATGCGCCTGATTTTTGCCGCCTCTGGCTCTCCCCTGTCTTGGAATCGCAATCTCGACGAGTCGGATTTGCCTTACGTTTCGTTTCTGGTGGCGGCGAAAGACGAAGAAGCGGTGATCGAGTCCCTTGTCGAAATGCTGTGCGACCTGGATTATCCGGCAGACCGATACGAGGTTTGGGCGATCGACGATAACAGCAGCGACGGGACGCCAGAACTACTCGATCGCTTAGCCCAACAGTACGATCGCCTGCGGGTTCTCCACCGAGACAGCACCGCCCGAGGCGGCAAATCCGGCGCCCTCAACAACGCCCTGAAATTCGCCAAAGGAGATATCGTCGCCGTTTTCGATGCGGACGCGAAAGTCAGTTCGGATTTCCTCTGGCGCGTGTTGCCCCTGTTCGATCGCGATAGCGTCGGGGCGGTGCAGGTTCGCAAAGCCATCGACAACGCCAACGAGAACTTCTGGACGCGGGGTCAAGCGGCGGAAATGATTCTCGACGCTTACGTTCAAGAAAAACGGGTCGCCCTCAACGGTATCGGAGAACTGCGCGGGAACGGTCAACTGATTCGCCGCAGCGCCCTCGAACGCTGTGGCAATTTCAACGAAGAAACAATTACCGACGATTTAGATTTAACGCTGCGCCTCCATCTCGATAGCTGGGATATTGAATGCGTCACCCTTCCGACGGTATCGGAAGA
Source organism: Baaleninema sp. (assembly GCF_049974805.1). Classification (NCBI taxonomy): domain Bacteria; kingdom Bacillati; phylum Cyanobacteriota; class Cyanophyceae; order Oscillatoriales; family Oscillatoriaceae; genus Baaleninema; species Baaleninema sp. The sequence continues at coordinate 43,438 of NZ_JBNGCO010000018.1, read as the reverse complement.
AGCCGTCACGCGATCGATCGCCCTCTGGCACCAACGCTCGCGATGGGCCGAAGGCGGCTATCAACGCTATCTGGACTATTGGCGGTTGTTACTGGGGTCGCGGCTGAGTTTCGCCAAACGGTTCGATTTGTTCGTCTTCCTGTTGATGCAATATATCCTACCCACCGCCGCCCTCCCCGATTTGGTGATGGCTGTCGTGCGTAGCCGCTTACCCATTTTCAGCCCCCTGACCACTTTAACCGTCGCTTTATCGATGGTGTGGATGTTCCTGGGATTGCGTCGCTGCGATCGCCTACAAGGAAAACGCCAACCCCTCTGGATTTCCCTATTACAAAGCTTACGCGGAACCCTCTACATGATGCACTGGCTCGTTGTCATGGCCAGTACCACCGCTCGCCTCGCCGTGCGCCCCAAACGCCTCAAATGGGTCAAAACCCTCCATCAAGGGCATCGCAGCGGCGATGAGGTGGTGATGAGATGAGGTGGTGATGAGATGAGGGGATGATGAGATGAGGGGATGATGAGATGAGGGGATGATGAGATACTGTCTTCCCGAAAAGCCCCCCCGGAATCTTGGAGATTCTGGGGGGTTGGCTTTTCGGCTAAAACTCCAACTCTAAATCGTCGTCAACCGAAACCACATCCCCGTTGAAAAATTGCGCGAATTGATTCGTCACGTTGCCTAATTCGTCTTCTTCCCACCTGCGAGAATCGCTGGCTACAGAGGGATTGGCGATCGCTGAATTGGCGATCGCTCCATTCGGTTGACCTGAATTCTCGGGAACCGGAGGAGAAGACGGCGGCGCCGGGGCTTCCGCTTCCCAGGGGGGCGTCTCAGGACTCGCCGGAACCGATTCCGGGGGAGGCGTCGCCACCGCCGTAGGCGTTGCAGGAGCAGCATTGTGGGTGGGAAGTGGCTGCGGGGGCGGTGTGGCAACTGGCTGTTGGCGCTGCTGAGGAGGCGGTGACGTAGGATGTACGGAACGAGACGGTTGCACGGAGCCGTTACTCCGATTGGCCTCGATGTGAACCCGTACAGTGCGTTGATACGCCCGCTGAAAGGCATCTTCGATATCGGGAACTTTCTGAGTCGCGAGTTTGATCAACCCCGGACTGACGCCGATGTGGGCGATGCTGCCATCAAACCCCAGCAATTGCCCCTGTTGGCGCAGCAGTTCTTGAGTCGCCCGCATTTTGATGTTTTCGAGGACTTGTTGCCAAATCTGAGGCAGGTTGTAGGAAACGGGTTCGCTGGCGGGAGGTTCGGCTTCGCTGGCAGCGGTTGCAGCGGCGGCGTCTGAAGGAGGTGCGGCGGGTTGAGAAACCCTCGCCGATTCTCCTGACACGGGGGCTTCCCGTGGCGTCTCCACTGGGTTCGCCGCTGGGGGCGATGGCGGTACTGATGGCGGTGTGGCCACAGTCGCCGGAGGGTTGGACGGGGTTTGATGGACCGATGGAGTTTGGGGCGGTGTGCTGGCTGACGCCACAGCTTGGGGTGCAGCTTGGGGTACGGCTTGGGGAAACGGTTGCGGCTCGATCGCTCTTCCCGGCATCCTCGCCGAGACTTGCGGCGCAGCTACCGCAGCGACAGCCGGACGGCTCAACGCCGAGGGCAACAATCCCAACAGGCTCACTTCCAACCACAATCGCGGTTGAGTGGTGTTTTTGACTTGGATTTCGCATTGGCGAAGATGTTGGGAACCGCCCAAAATTATCGATTCGTCCCACTGTTGGGCAAATTCGCAGAGTTTCGCCCACGTCGGCGGCGTCACTGCCACTAAATCGCTGCGGTTGGGGGCAGTTTTGGCAATGAGTAAGTCTCGGTAAAATCCGGCGAGGTTCTGTACGACGATGGGGGGTTCCCGTCCGCGATCGAGCAGGTTTCGACAGCGTTCGAGGACGGCGTGGGGATTGTCTTCGGCGATGGCTTCGAGGAGGTAAAACAGGTCTTTTTCGGGAACGGCTCCCACTAAATCCCACACGCGATCGACGGTGATGCGTTCGGGTAACAAACTCAGTTGGTCGAGCAAACTTTCGGCGTCCCGCAATCCCCCTTGAGAAATTTGTGCCACCAGCGTTACGGCGTCGTCGGCAATGTCGATCGCCTCTTTTTCGGCAATGATTTTCAAGTGAGACACCATCGCGTCGAGGGGAATTCGCCGATAGTCGAATCGCTGACACCGGGAAATAATCGTCGGTAAAACTCGCTGGGGATCGGTGGTGGCCAGGATGAAAATTACCTGTTCGGGCGGTTCTTCTAAGGTTTTTAAGAGGGAGTTGAACGCCGCCGTACTCAGCATGTGGCATTCGTCGATGACGTAGACTTTATACCGACATTGCACGGGGGCGAATTGCGCTCGTTCGATGAGTTCCCGAATGTTATCGACGCCGGTGTTGCTGGCGGCGTCGATTTCGATGACGTCTAATGCCGATCCGTTGGCGATCGAACGGCAGGTTTCGCAGGTGCCGCAAGGGGTGGCGGTGGGTCGATCGACCGCCAGACAGTTCAGGGATTTCGCCATGATTCGCGCACTGGAGGTTTTTCCGGTGCCGCGAGGTCCGGCAAACAGGTACGCTGGCGCGATCCGCTGTTTTTCGAGGGCGTTGGTTAGGGTACTGGCGATCGCTTCTTGACCGACTAAATCGCCGAAGGTAGCCGGACGGTATTTGTGATGGAGGGGTTCGTAAGTCGTCATCTCGGGCTGTGGGTTTGGCAAGGGCGTCGCAGAGGTTTTTTAGAAGAAGATTTCAAACCATAAATACGGAATTTGCGAAAAATTTAATTTGTTTATTTGAGGTAAAAAACTATCAGTTTTTGAAGGTTTTTTGACTCGGAAATTAAGAGTTTATAGGCTTTATTTTTGGAGGTTTGTTATGTTTTTTTGTCTTTTGCGATGATTTTGACAAAGGCTCGACTGGATGTATAAGAATATTGTACGATTACAAAACCTAGTAAAACAACGGCCAAAATGCAGCATTGGGGCAGCATTTTGAAGCAATACTCAGCTTGAAGTCTGACTTCAAAAATTGCCAAATATTGCAGATTGAAACCTCTTAAAAATTATCGATTTTTATAAAAAATAACTAAAAACAATAAAATTTTGCAAGCGAGGACAGCTTCCATCAAAAACCTTGTTATTTAACAATTATATCAAATTTATCGACATCAGAAGATGAACTTCAGAAAATGCAACAGGGGAAAAATGCAACCGGGGAAGTCAGAGGTTCGATCGCCCCAGAATCGAGGCTAGAAAACCCCAAGCTGCAGGTTGTCCAGAAACGGACGGCCGTCGCTCCAGACAGCAATCCCTCTCGGAGACGCTCGACAGCGCGATCGCGAGAGGGATCGCTCATTCTAGGCGAAAACGGGAAAATGCGATAGTCCCGCCCTCGAGGGCATTCTCGAGCCAGGTCGCGTTTCGCCGAAGAATTACTCAATATTCAGCTTGATTTTCTTATCTTTGAGTTGTTCTTGCAGCCATTGCCCGAAAAAGCGATCGTCGAGTTGGCGTTTGAGCTGACCTTCCAACGCCGCCGGGAACCACTGCTGGATTCTCAACAAAATATAGCGACCTTCCGTTTCGATGGGGCCGATTAACTCTCCGGCTTCGCGGCCGCGCAACTGTTCGCGAATTTCCGGCGGGAGTTGTCCCATCTGGAGGGTTCCCATCAAACCGTTAGCACTGCTGTCGTTGGTAACAGAATGCTGTTTCGCCAGCGCCTCGAAGGTAGCGGTTCCCGCTTCAATTTGTTGGCGGATGTCATCAGCTAACGTGCGAGCCAAGACCACGATACGAGACAACATAACGCGATCGAGGTCGGGTTTGTTCTCCTGAAAATAGGTTTCGACCGTGGCCCCGATCGTTTCTTGCTTGAGCTGTTCGATACGCAAGGATTCAGCGGCGCGATCGCGAAACTGTTCGTAAGTAAGATTTTGGCTTTTGAGCCACTGGTCGAAGCGGCCGGGGTCCGTGAGGCGGTTTTGAATGCGGAAGTTGACGAGAGCCTGTTCCACGTTCTGGGAGTCTACTTCCAAGTCCGTGCGCTCTTGTAGCTTTTGTTCGATAACGTGGCGGTGCAGAATATTTTGGATAAATTTCGGTAAATCTCCAGTTGTATTGAGATATGAGATGGCTTTTTTCAGAGAAATCGCCTGGTCGTCAATGGTAATGAAGTTTTCGCTCACAGTGTTGCTTTATAGATGAGTATTGTCAACGCTGCCATTTTGCCATTTTCGCTTCGATGGCGACCAGATGGCAGGCCCTAGAATACGAAAATATCCTCAGCGATGACAAAGCCGGTGGGAACTTCGGCGATTTGCGTCTGTACAGTCGGACCGGCACCATCGGGGTCGTAGAACAACGCACCTCCCAACATCGAGGTTTGGAAAATAAAGAAGTCGTCGTCGTCAACCGGGGCGCCGAAGGCGAACTGCGTCGTCGGTAAGACGCCGGGGGTCAGTCCACCGCCGAAGCCGCTGGCGGAGACGAAAATGCGATCGCTGACTCCCCCAAGAGTCGAAAAACTCGACGACTCGAAATCGAGTAAAGTATCGACCCCATCTTGGGGACTGTCGAAGCGGAAAATATCTGCCCCAGACCCGCCTTCAATGACGTCGCCGCCTTCCCCGGCGATAAAAACATCACTTCCGAACCCGCCGAAGAGGGTATCCTCTCCGTCGCCGCTGACGAGGGTTTCGTCGCCGAGGTTAGCGACGATCGAATCGTCTCCGTCTCCAGTAAAGAGAACTTCCACATCGGGGGGAAGAGCGATTTCGTTATCCGAATCTCCTTCAATGACGAGCGTATCGATCCCCTCACCGCCAAACAGGAGATCTTGAACTTCGCCGAAAATAATATCGTCCCCCTCACCGCCGTCGAGGGTATCGAGATCCTCTGCGCCGCGCAAACTGTCGTTTCCCGCGTCACCGAAGATGCGGTTTGGGTTGTCGTCGCCGCCGAGGGTGTCGTCCCCTGGAGAACCAACGACGTTTTCAAATCCGAGAACCGTAAGCGTGTCGTCGGGGGTTTGGTCGTCCGTTTCGCTTAAATCCACGGCGACGGGGTCAGTTAACACCAAAACGTCGTTTCCCTCGAGGGCGTCTTGAGTATCGATCGCATCTCCAAAGATGGTGACGGTAGCCGCCGCCGTTCCACCGTTGGCGTCCTCGATGAGGTAGCCGAACTGTCCCGAACCCGTGGAGAAGAAGTCGTCGTTAGGTTCGAAGAAAATTCCCCCGTCGCGAAAAGCCAATCCCCCCAAAAACGGCCCGATCGCTCCGAGAACTTGCAGCGTATCGCCGTCGGGGTCGCTGTCGTTGGCTAAAAGCTGACTGTCGGGAATCGAGACTTGGGTGAGTTCCCCGTAAACCAAGGTGTCGTCGTTGGGAGTTCCCAAGATTTCTGTGGGACTTAAGGTGTCGTCGGCGGCGGTGGGGGGTTCTTGGACGTTGGCGAGGGTGACGGGGATGATTTCCTCGTAACTCAAGCCGCCGGGGTCGGTGACGCGAACGGTAATTTCGAGACTGGGGGCGGTTTCAAAGTCGAGAAGGGTGTTGTCTTCGACGACAATTTGAAGTCCCTCGAGGGCGAAGCGTCCCCCGGCGTCGTCGAGGAGGGTGAAAGTGAGGGGGGTATCGTCGTCTGGGTCGATGGCGTCGAGGGTGCCGAAGGGGGTTCCGACGGGGCTGTTTTCAGCGATTTCGAGAACGGGGGGATCGATGGTGATGTCGATGGGGGCTTGGTTGGGACGGGTTTCGTCGATATCCTCGATTTGAATGTCGAAGGTGCGATCGAACGTCAAGCCACCGCTGTCAGTGGTTCGGACAGCGATGGTGTGAACGGGGTCGGTTTCAAAGTCGAGGAGGGTTCCATCGGCGACGAGGAGTCGGTCTCCATCGAGGGTAAAGCGGCCTCCGGCGTCGTCGAGAAGGCTGTAGGTGTGGCTGTCTCCAGCGTCGGGGTCGAGGGTGGACAAGATGCCGACGAGGGTGTTGGTGGGGCTGTTTTCAGCGACGCGATCGCTCGACAGGTCGATGGCGATGGGGGGGGTGTTGGTGACGTCTGGCGTCTCGAAGTTGAGGGTGAGGTCGAAATCGTCGAGTCCGAGTTGGTTGGCGAGACTACCGATCGAGATCGATCGCCCGTCGCCGATAAAGTCAATGGTAACGGTTTGGAAAATGCCGAATTCGCCACCGCCGCTCAAGTTGGGGGCGGTTTTGGGCAGGAAGGTGGTTTGAAGGACGGTTCCGGTTCCGTCGAGGATTTCGACGGCGTGGCTGAGGTGAGGGGAAGTGTAGCGTAAGCTGAGTTGTCCGGAAACGATGATTGGCAGGTTGTTGTTAATGCCTACTTCGATGGCGTCGCCGTCAGTGTAGGTTAACAGGGTGCGATCGCTCCCTTCCTCTACCCCCATCTCGAAGTTTCCGCGTCCTCCCGCGTCGCCATCGACCAGGCTAACGGTATTGCTGGAAAAGGTTAGCCCCTGGCTGCTGTATTGGGTTCCGACGGGGGCGAGGTCACCGAGTTCTGCGAAATCGAGTCGAACGTCCATGAGTTGAGGGGAGTGGAGAGGGCGGATACGGTGAAGTTTCTGGGAAAAATTGAACGCTTTCTAAGGTCGATCGCGAGGCGGTTCGGGGAATTTCGAGCATAGGCTCAAAGATTTGCCTCGAGACGAGCGATCGCTTTCGCGGTTCCACGCTATCCCAAATATAGCAAGCCAATCTAGCCATCCCTGTTTCAGGATTGATGCGATCGTCCGATGGAAGCCTTTGCTAGGTGAGGCGTTCCGGTTGAGGGTTGACCTTGACCGTTAACGTTGAGCGTTGACTTGATTTGAGTGCGAACGAGTAATATTTTATCGATTTTCTTCACCTCACAAGATGGGGTTTTGACTGAGGAAAACCCTCCCAGATTCTTCTGATTTCAGGACAGATAAGACATTAGCTGATATGAAGTGACGTGAAGAACGCGCGAGTCATAAAATATCGGGTATCTACCCTAGATTGGTAACAAAAAATACAGAAAATTACTAAAAATAATTTTTTACAAGCATCTACAATTGTCGCGCCATTCCACGGCTCCAAAAATAAAAAATCAAATTCAATCCCTATTAAATACAAGGAGGATGGCGGTTGGGGATTCGCCATCAAAAAAATATAAAACTTCTGGCGAAACTGATTTTTTTTTGATAGAGTCGATGCGATCGCATTTCTCCGGACTCGCAAAACGTTTGAAAACAATTTGATAACAAACTGAAAGACGGCGATCGCAGCATCAGGGAACGAAAGCTAATCGATCGCGTCTGGGACAGATACCGAACCTGATCGACCGTTAAACCCATAAATTCTAGATAGGAAACGAGAAATGACACAACGTCCCAGATGTCAGATTGCCAGGAGACCATTGAGAAAACGCAATAGTCCGTCCATACAGAATTTACAATAAATAACGTTTTCAGGTAAATCTCTCGACGCAAAAAATTCGGGTGAAGTCAAAATCCGAAGTAATGTCAGGTCTTGTCTCGCCATAAAAAAGCAATTTTGCAATCTAGACCCCTCGAAGTTTCGGACAGCCAAAGCTGTTTTAACAAACCCGAGACGTTTTTTGATGCGTAAAAATAGACAGCCAAACACGAAAAAAAGGCTATCTCAAAAAAAATCAACACAACTTATCTGGAAAACCAGCTAAAGCTCTTGAGTTAACAAACGAGAAACAATCCAAAAGTCCGCCGAGCGAAATGGGAACGCATCTTCAATACAACAATTCAAAAAACAGGCAAGTATTATGAGTTTGACGCAGTTGTTACGGGGCAAGCGATCGCCCTCTCTCAAAACCCAAAATCCTGCTGCACCGCCAACCCTGATTCGTTTAAACGGGCGGTTGAGTTCCTCCTCTCGCGCGATCGAACGTCTCATGACGGGCAATATCACCCAACGCTTCAGTCGATTTCACTGGTTTCGCCAGTCTTACAGTTGGATTCGCCGGATGCAACAAAAATTCGATCGCACCACCGGCCAAACCGCCGTCACCCCCAGAATTTCTAGCGTTTCCCTCGACAGCGACCCCAGTGCGATCGTCTCAGAAGTGCGACATCGTGCCGTCGCCTTTGGCTTGCAAATTCCCGAAACCACCGTTTGCGCCTGTCTGGACTACGCCACCCGCACCGCTTGTACCGAACCCGGATATCCGCGACCCTTTTTTATCGGCGAACTCGACGAAACCGGCCGCTTGCCAGACGGCCATCGTCCCCTGCGGGCCTTAGTGTGCGACGCCGAAACCTGTCCGGAGATCGCCGCCGTAGTCCGCGATGGGCAGCTATTGCAAATCGCCTCGACCTATCTCGGCTATTTCCCGACGCAAATCACCAGCCATTTGACGTGGAGTCTCGCCTCGGACTTACCCGACGCCGAACTTCGCCAGTCCTACCCGCCAACGAACTATCACTACGACATCGCCGGGTACAACTTCGCGACAGCGTACTTTTACATCACCCCCACCTTAGACGCAGAGTCGGGGCCTCACGTGATGGTTCCAGAGTCCCATCACCACAAACCCTTGAGGATGTTGCTGAAATCCGGGCGTCACAGCGACGCTGCCATCGAAACCTATTACGGACGGGATAACGAACTCGTCATCTACGGCGATGCCGGATTTGGCTTCTTTCAAGATCCCTCCTGTTTCCACAAACTCAAAGCCCCAACGAAGGGACATCGTCTGTTGCTGCAAGTTCGCTATTCCTAAACCGGACGAAATTGGTCAAATCAGGAGTGACGCACTGGTCGGCCAAGAAACTCAAAAACCGGGCTTCTGCCTCAGTGCTACCCATTTTCGTTCCTTGAGTGTCGCCAACCCCTTCAGTATTGAAAACCCCGTACAAAACCATGACTGAAACCCACGTATCCGTTCTCTCTTCGATAGAAGACGCCCTCCAAGAGGGGGTATCTCTCCAAACCATCGACAACGTTCCCTCTGTGACGATTTCGCCAGAGGCTATTACCCAGGCGTTCACCGCCAACGCTGAATATTTCGGACATCCCCAGTGGGGGCGATCGTATTTCGAGGCCTGTCACCGCGATCGCGCCTTTATCGATCGCTGGCAGGCAGCCACTGGCACTTGGGACGATAAAATCGTCGTCGATATCGGTTGCGGACCGGGAAACGTCTTCGCCTCCGTCGGCGGTCGTCCCAAGCTGTTAATCGGAGTCGATATCAGTCTCGGGGCGTTAAAAATGGCGGCCGAACTGGGCTATCAACCCTTACTGGCGGACGCGCAAAACCTGCCGCTGCGATCGCAAATTGCCGATATCGTCGTTGTCAACGCCACCCTACACCACTGCGACGACATGACTCGCGCCTTACAGGAAGCCGCTCGTCTGGTGAAACCCGGCGGCGTCTTAGTGTGCGACCACGACCCGCAACAAACCGCATGGCACTATAAAGGACTCGCCCGCCTCTTCTGGGAAGCGCGTTTACCCCTCTATCGCTGGCTGAAACGGGGCGGTCACGCCTCCCAATCCGAACAGGAATGTGCTTTAGCCAGCGAAGCGCACCACGTTCCCGGCGATGGCGTCACCGTCGAATTTTTCCACTCAGTTCTCGACCCCTTGGACTTTACCACCCGCATCTTTCCCCACAACCACGACCTGGGGGCGGAAATTTTCCAAGGAAACATCGGGCGAGCCGCCTCCAAATACCGCATCGCCCAGCGTCTTTCGGGGATCGATGTCAATTCTCCCGAAGCGGCCTTGTCGCTGATGTGCGTCGCCGAGCGATCGAGCGATAAGCCCAAAGCGTGACCGATTCCGAAAGGGGCGTTCCGACGGTCTGAAACCCCGAAGCCGCGTAGTCCGTAACGCGGCTTCGGAAAGCCTCTCGACCTCCCTCCTCAAAGGGGATTTGAGACAGCATCGGCGATCGCACCTCTCGGCGGCCGATGGAGCGATCGAACCCCATCTCCTCAACTCCTGTTACAATAGCGGGGTCGTTCAGTTCCGGTCGTACTGTCCTTTGAGTCAAGTCACAGAGACCTCCGATAAAGTCGATGTATTTTTGCAAGAGCTGGCTGCCATCCAGCAGTCTGGCTCTAAACGAATTGCCATTTTGGGTTCGCGCCACGTTCCCATCACGCACCAACACCTCATCGAAGTGATGAGTTACGCCTTGGTGTTGGGTGGGAATCGTTTGATTACCTCCGGCGCGACGGGAACCAACTCGGCCGCCATTCGCGGCGCGATGCGGGCTGACCCCAACCAGTTAACGGTGATTCTGCCCCAAAGTCTCAAGCGTCAGGCCAGCGAATCTCGCAAACAACTCGAACAAGTGATTCATTTGGTCGAACATCCCGAAAACGACCAGATGTCTCTTGCCGAGGCGAGTGCCGCGTGCAACTTGGAAATCGTGTCCCGCTGCCAGCAACTCATTTGTTTTGCGTTTCACGACAGTCACACGCTACTCCAAACCTGTCGCGACGCGGAAGACCAGCGTAAAATTGTCACGCTGTTCTATTTCGACTAATCGTCCATTTCCGTTGACGTAAGTTTTATGACGGCGCTAGAGTGGGCTGACCCGGCGATATTGCTGTATGCGATCGCCGTGGCGGGTGCTTCAATTTATTTTCCTTATTTGTTTGTCGCCTACGGTCGGTTTCAAGTGGGTTACGATTTAGCTGCCCCCCGCGCCATGTTCGACAAACTGCCCCCCTACGCTCAACGGGCGGCGTGGGCGCATCAAAACGCCTTTGAAAGTTTTATGCTCTTTGCAGCAGCGGCGTTAGTGGCTTACGTCGTGGGGGTCAGTTCCCCTTGGGCGTCGGTGGCGGCGGCGACGTTTATCGTGGCGCGGTGGCTGCACGCTGTGTTTTACATTCTCAACATTGCCCTGTTCCGATCGCTCTTCTTTGTCGTTGGGGGTCTCGCCACGCTGGCGTTGTTCGTTTTCGGATTGCAGGCCGCCTAATCGGACGCCTCTGCGCCCCAAGGGGTTGACGGTCGAATTTATGGGCGAGTATCGCCAAAGGTTTTGCCGTCGGGCATAATCGCACGAGTCAACACGGCATCGCGAAAGTTAGTTTTATAAATTTTGGCGCTCATCAAAATCGCTTCGGTGAGAATTGCCCCCGTTAAATTCGACCAACTCAATTTCGTGCGGTACAGACTCGCCCCACTCAAATCGGCACCTCGGAGGCTAGCCCAACTGAGATTGGCCGCCCGTAACTGGGATTTTGATAAATCAGCGCCTGCCAAATTCGCACCGCTGAGTTTAGCAAAACTCAAATCGGCACGAGCCATTTTCGCCTGTGTTAAATTCGCGCCGTTGAGAACCGATTTCATCAAATTGGCGTCTTCTAAATTGGCTTGGCTCAAAACCGCGATCGAAAGATTCGATCCTTCTAAAATCGCCCCTTTTAAAGAAGCGTTAGTCAGGTTCGATCGACTTAAATTCGCTTCCCGTAAAACCGCATCGTCAAAGGTAGAATGACTGAGATCGGCTTCGTTTAAAATCGCTTCGATTAAGGTCGATCGCGCTAAAGAAACGCCGCGCAACTTCGCCCCTCGCAAATTAGCTTCTGTCAGTTGAGCGTCCGATAAATCCGCTTCAAACAATTTACAAGAAATTAGATTCGCATCTTGTAAATTCGCGCCGTTAAAACTCGCCCCTTGCAACTGGCACTCGCGCAGGTTTACGCCTCGAAGGTTGGCATCTTGAAAATTGACGTAAGCCAGATTGGACTCCCGTAAGTTCGCACCCTGTAAGTTCGCACCCGCCAGCATACTGTGGGCGAGATCGATCTCTCGAAAATCACGCTCTCCGGCTTCGTATCGCTGTAGTAGTTCGTCGGCGTTCATGCTGGTTCGGCTCCCTAAATTCAGTGTAGATGACGTTGACAATCTTCTCCAAACGCGATCGGTCTTAATTTTCTAACGAGGACATCCCACCCGTCGAGAAATATTTTTCGATCTTTTAATACCATCTGCGATCGGTTCGCCCCTGCCAAGTGTCAGATATTCTGACACAATCAAAAAAAGAGCGTAATTTCGTTCGCCGAGTTCAGGAAAGACAGCGATCGCCTATTCTATACGTTCAGGGAGAAGACAGAAAATGCCGGATAATTTGCGCAGTCGAATCGTTACAGAAGGAAACGCTCGCACTCCAAACCGCGCCATGTTAAGGGCGGTGGGTTTCGGTGACGACGATTTTTCTAAACCTATTGTCGGGGTAGCCAACGGGTTCAGCACCATCACCCCCTGCAATATGGGACTCGACGATTTGGCCAAACGGGCCGAAGCCGGAATTCGCGCGGCCGGCGGAATGCCCCAAGAATTCGGAACCATCACCATCAGCGACGGCATCTCCATGGGAACCGAAGGGATGAAATATTCCCTGGTGTCTCGGGAAGTCATCGCCGATTCCATCGAAACCGTCTGCAACGGTCAAAGTCTCGATGGTGTCATCGCGCTCGGCGGCTGTGATAAAAATATGCCTGGGGCGCTCATCGCCATCGCACGCCTCAACATCCCGGCGGTGTTCGTCTATGGCGGTACCATCAAACCGGGACACTACGACGGCCGCGACCTCAACATCGTCAGCGCCTTTGAAGCCGTGGGCGAGTACAGCGCCGGAAAAATCGACGACGCCGAACTCAAAGCCGTCGAACGCAACGCCTGTCCCGGCGCGGGGTCTTGCGGCGGAATGTACACCGCCAACACCATGTCTTCGGCCATCGAAGCGATGGGACTGAGTTTGATGTACTCCTCGACCATGGCCGCCGAGGATGCTGAAAAAGCCGACAGCAGCGAAGCCTCGGGGAAAGCCGTCGTCGAGGCGATTCGCCAGCAAATCCTCCCGTCCCAACTGTTGACCCGCAAAGCCTTTGAAAACGCCATCGCCGTAATTATGGCCGTCGGCGGTTCCACCAACTCTGTGTTGCACCTGCTGGCGATCGCTAACGCCATCGGTGTCGATTTGAAAATCGATGATTTCGAGACCATCCGTCAAAAAGTTCCCGTGTTGTGCGACCTCAAACCGAGCGGTCGTTATTTGATGGTGGACTTCCACCAAGCCGGAGGCGTACCGCTGGTGATGAAAATGCTCCTCGAACGGGGCTTGATTCACGGCGACGCCCTCACCGTCACCGGAAAAACTCTCGCCGAACAACTGGCCGAGGTTCCCTCGGAACCGCCAGCCGGTCAAGAGGTAATTCGGCCTTGGGACAATCCGGTGTACGAACAGGGACACTTGGCGATTCTCAAAGGCAACCTAGCCACAGAAGGCGCCGTGGCCAAAATCAGCGGCGTGAAAAACCCGCAAATCACCGGCCCGGCGCGGGTGTTCGAGTCCGAGGAGGAATGCCTCAAAGCCATCCTCGCCGGAAATATCAAAGCCGGAGATGTCGTCGTCGTCCGCTACGAAGGCCCCAAAGGCGGCCCGGGAATGCGGGAAATGTTAGCGCCGACTTCTGCCATCATCGGGGCAGGTTTGGGCGATTCTGTGGGCTTGCTGACGGACGGACGCTTTTCTGGCGGGACTTACGGTCTGGTGGTCGGTCACGTGGCCCCGGAAGCGGCGGTAGGTGGTACCATCGCCCTCGTGGAAGAAGGAGACACGATCGCCATCGACGCCCATCAGCGATCGCTACAACTGCAGGTTTCTGAGGAGGAGTTGGCGAAACGGCGCGAAGCTTGGAAACCCCGCGAACCGCGCTATCGTCGCGGCGTTTTGGCCAAATACGCCAAGTTGGTCTCCTCCAGTAGCGTCGGTGCGGTGACGGATCTGGATTTGGACTTGTAGCGATCGACTATATCGGTGCGTGACCATTTATCGGTTTCCGGTTCGACAGCGGATTTTTCCGCGTCACGCACCCTTGTCTGTTGGTGGCGTACATTGTCGGTGCGTGACGATTTCTCGGTCTCAGGTTAAACCCCCGATTTGTCAAGTCACGCACCCTACGACCCGGGTACGAACGCGCCGATTTCCTCGCCGTCGGGGTTGAGGACTTTTAAGGGAATGCCGGCGTTGAGGCTGATGAGTTCTAGGCTGTCGATCGATCGTTGGATGTGTTCGTTTAGCTGCGCTTGGGCTTGGGTGTTGTTCTGACGCACCGCTTCTATGTCCAGTTGACGAACCCGTTCCACGTAATCGGGCAGCAGTTTCACCACGATTCGATCGCCGCTGACTTGGTACTGGCACATTTTCGGCGTTCCGCCACAAACCCGCGCCAAATCCCGTTTGGCGCGATCGATCGTCTCGTTAAGCTGTTGGGCGGCGATGGCCTGCACCAGAGCGTTCGTATAACCGCGTACTAACGCCGGAACCCGGTCGGAATAGGCGGTTTGACTGGGGATTTGTTGGCTGTAACCGAGGGCTTGTTGCCACTTGACGACGGCGCGATCCCAGTCTTGCCGTTCTTGGGCGGTTTTGGCTTCGTCGGCTAGGGTTAAGGCTCGATCGTAGAGGTTTTTGGCGATTTGTTCTTGGGTTTGTCGCTGCTGGGCGGCGTTGAGTTGCGGCCCGTAATTGCGAACTAAGTCCTGGGCGGTGTCGGCGGAGGTGGTGCCGTTGGGAACCCGCATTAAGGCGCGAACTGCCGTGCGCCAGGTGGCGTAAACTTGTTGCCATCCGGCCAGATCTCGGGCGTTACTCTGGCGAGTTCGTGCCACTTCCGCCGCCGAACGCGCTGCCTCTAACTGTTCTTCTCCTCGCCGTTCGAGGATGGCTCGCCGACGCACGGCGTCTAGGTTGTTTTGATATTCTTCAACTTTGGCTTGGGCGAAGCTGTGGGCGATGTTGTCTGGGGGAATCGCTTCGAGTTGGGCGATCGACTGTTCCCACAACCGCTCCATCTGTCGCCACTCCCTCAGGGAATGGGGCGGGTTCTGACTCATTTCGGCGGCTTTCATCGCCCCCGTTAAGGGGGGATTGAGCGCGATCAGTTCTTGCTCTCGCCCTTGCAAGCGTTCTTCGAGTTGCTGCGTTTTCTTGTTCTGGAGCGACCAGGGGGGAATCGGTTCGAGTTCGGCTAAAGCTGCATCGATTCCCTGGCGAGCTTGCACGAAGGATTCGGTGGTGGGTTCGGCTTCTAAGGTCGAAAGGGCGTTGCGGGAGAGGGTCTCGGCTCTCTCGAGGCGATCGCAAGACCCCACCACGCAAGGACGGGTTAAGGCGTAAATCCCCGCCAGCAAGGCCAACACCCCCAGCGTCGCCCCACCGGAGACCAGGGCGACGGTTAATCGGGGTTCGGTTCGAGTGCGATCGCCGCCCTGGGGTTTCTGCGACGGCGCCGCAGAGGCGGCAGAAGGACGAAAGGCTTCAGGGGTAGCGGGAGAGCTGTGCATCGACTCAAAACCTAAATTCGACGGAGATGTTGAAATAGATAATAAAGACAGGACAAACGCTTGTCTTCGCTATTCTATTACAGGAGTTTCGAGAAAGCCCTTTCTGAGGGCGAATGCTGTCGTTACTTGAATTCGTTCAAAGAAAGTTAAAGGAATACCCCAGATTCGATCGACCTGTGCTAGAGTGTGGCAAGACATCTGTTCGGCGGTAGGATTGATTCTGGTGTTTCTTTTCCCGGTTACGCAATCTCCGCGAGCCTGTGTCTTTTCGTCTTTTCGGTTCCTGGAGTTGCTCCATGTCAATTTATATTGGAAATCTGTCCTACGACGCCACGCAAGAAGATCTCAGCGCCATCTTTGCTGACTACGGAACAGTCAAACGTACACAAATTCCCGTCGATCGCGAAACAGGACGGTCTCGCGGTTTTGGATTTGTTGAAATGTCTTCTGACGATGAAGAAGAGTCGGCCATTGAAGCGCTCAACGGTGCGGAATGGATGGGACGCCAACTGCGGGTAAACAAAGCTAAACCGCGCGAACGCCGTCCTCGTAATGGATTCAACGGCTCCGAACGTCGCGCGGCTCGCTACTAAACCGCGCTTTCAGACCGTTAAGGAAACGACGTTTTTCCGATACAGTCTTTTCAGACTCGCCCCCTTCGGGGTGAGTCTTGTTGTGTTTTTTTAATTCACGCGATCGTCATAAACTCGTCCTAAACTCGTCCTAAACTCGTCCTAAACTTCTCGTAAACTTGTCACAAAAACTTAACATCTTGACCGGAGTTTAGGGAATCGATCCCCAGGTGACTGGCATAAAAGTAACGATTTTTATCGAAACTTTCTCGGTTACTAAAAATCGAGATAAAATAAAAAGTTTGCGTTGTAAGCTGTCAGGAAAGCCATGCCCCGTTTGCACCCCGACACCATCGAGGCGGTCAAACAACGAACGGACATTTACGACGTAGTATCCGAATACGTCGTCCTCCGAAAACAGGGAAAAGACTTCGCGGGTTTGTGTCCCTTCCACGAAGAGAAAACCCCGAGTTTTACCATCAGTCCCAGCAAGCAACTGTTCTACTGTTTCGGTTGCGGAAAAGGGGGCAACGCCATTTCCTTTCTCATGGAAATCGGACAGCGATCGTTTTCCGATGTGGTGTTGGACTTAGCCCAACGCTACCAAGTGCCAGTTCGCACTCTCGACGAACGGGAACAGCGGGACTTTCAAAAGCAACTGTCGCGGCGGGAACAGCTTTACGAAATTTTAGCGATCGCCTGTAGCTTCTACGAACACGCCCTGCGCCAACCCCAGGGAGAAACGGCTTTAACCTACCTGCAACAGCAACGCCATCTCAGCGACGCCACCCTCCAACAGTTTCAACTCGGCTACGCCCCCAAAGGCTGGGAAACCCTTTACGGCTACCTCGTCAAACAGAAAGGCTATCCGGCGGAATTAGTCGAGGCGGCGGGGTTGATTCTCCCGAGGAAAAAGGGCGGGGGCTATTACGATCGATTCCGCGATCGCATCACCATCCCCATCTGCGACGATCGCGGGCGAGTTATCGGGTTCGGCGGACGCACTCTCGGCGACGAACCGCCCAAATATCTCAACTCTCCAGAAACCGAACTATTCGACAAAGGCCATACCCTGTTCGGCTTAGACAAAGCCCGTCAAACCATTGCCAAAGTCGATCGCGCCGTGGTCGTCGAAGGCTACTTCGACGTTATCGCCCTCCACGCCGCCGGAATTTCCGAAGCCGTCGCCGCCTTGGGAACTGCATTAAGCGAGGGACAAGTCAAACAACTGCTGCGCTACAGCGAATCGAAACAAGTCATCTTAAACTTCGACGCCGACGCCGCCGGAACCCGCGCCGCACAACGGGCGATCGGCGAAGTGGCAGACTTAGCCTATCGGGGAATGGTGCAGTTGCGGGTGTTGAACCTCCCCGACGGGAAAGACGCCGACGAATTCTTACAAAACGCCTCCCCCGACGCCTATCGAGAACTCCTCGAGGCGGCGCCGTTGTGGATTGACTGGCAAATCGAGGAAATCCTAGGCGAACGAGACTTATCTCAGGCGGATGTCTATCAAAATACCGTGCGGGAGTTGGTGAAACTCCTCAGTCGCATTCAAAACCGCACTACCCGCACCTATTACGTCAACGCCTGCGCCCAAAAACTCAGTCAAGGAGATTCGCGGCGGGTTCCTCTGCTGGAAGAAAACCTCATCGCGCGGTTGCGGCGAACCGTCAAACGAGATGTCAAACGAGATGTCAAAGGGGACGTTGGCGGCGAAGTCGGAGAAGAGGGGGACTGGGAAACCTCGCCGGACGTTGAATCTCACGATGAAGACATTCCCGTTCCCGTTCTCGATAGCGATCGAAGTTTGTTGGAACGGGCGGAATCGCTGTTGTTGCGGTTGTACCTCCACGATAGTCAAGCGAGAGCGATGGTAGCCAAGGCTGTCGAGGAACTCGAAGAACAGGACATTTACTTTAGTTTGTCTCACCACCGCTGGCTGTGGCAGACTTTGAGCGAACTGCAACTGACTCCCAGAGACGACGCCGCCAGCATTTTAGGAAAACTGCAAGAACGGGAAACCGAGGCATCCGGACGGTTACAGCAAGTCATGCCGCTGTTTCAAGCCGACGAACTGCAAGAAATTGATATTCAGCGTGCGCCCTTGGCGGTGCGTGCGGCGGCTTCGGCCATCGAACGGACGATTTGCCAAAAACGCTATCGTAAAATTTTACAGTTGTGGGAAGCGACCGATCCTCGAGAAGATGAAGATACGGCGCGATCGTACCAAGAGCAACTGTACGCCGAAAAACGCCATATGGACGAACTTGATCGCCGTCGCAACACCGATTTAACCGATCTCGTCAGCCTTCCCTGGCAAGCGCCTCCAGCACAGTTATCTCCGGCCGACGACGCGATCGACGTATAATCGTGAGGTTAAACTGAAGGTTCGTTCGATCTGTAGCTGCCGCCATGCCCGAAGCCCTCGAAACCCAAGAACAGCAATTCGCCGTCATCGAAGCCAACGCCCCGAGCATCGGCGCCTGTGCCTATCGCGGCTACTCAGAAACGGGCGAAAAAGGAACCGTCGTTATCCTGCGCCAGTTAGAAAACAACTCTACAGAATTAGAAGACTGGCAACTTCAGTATCGCCCCATGAGTCGCCTAGACAGTATGCTGTCCGATTGGAAAGACGTGGGCTTGCAGGACATGATAGTTCGCTACAACCCCGAAGTCTCAGTGGTTTGTACGTTTCTCTATCCCAACGGCGCTCACGCCAGTTACCATTTCGCCCCCGAACCCGAACCCCCCCAACTGGCAAAGTAACCGCCGGCCGGGTAGGGTGCGTGACGCGGGCAAAAATGCGGTCGAAGTCAGATTAATGTTGTTGCTGCGTCACGCACCGCCCCCAAGCGGGGGGTGATGGGATGATGGGCTTTTTCAGTTATCGGTGCGTGAGGAGGGGTCGGTTTCAGGTTCGACACCGGATTTTTCAAGTTATCGGTGCGTGAGGAGGGGTCGGTTTCAGGTTTGACACCGGATTTTTCAAGTTATCGGTGCGTGAGGAGGGGTCAGTTTCAGGTTCGACACCGGATTTTTCAAGTCACGCACCCTACGGCACATTTCCCAAATCGTCCGTAATAATTTCCGTCACCACATCGCCGCCGCTGACGACGAAGGTACGATCTTCGAGTTTCCCCTCGGCGCGAGGTCCCCGGAGGTGGAACGGCGGATCGACTTGACGGTAAACTACATTCCCCTCCGCTTCAAACCGCTGAGAATCCACAAACCAGGTGAGATCGTTCGCCGTCAGTTGCGCTTCGTTAGCTTGTCCCAAGGCTTCGATTCCGTCTTTGAGATAAAAAGTTTCCTCGACGAAGTTCATCCAACCGCGATTTCCGCTGAGGGTGACTTGGTTTTCCCGGTGAACGACGCGAATGGGAACGTCCGAGGACATCATTTCCCCTTCGAGATCCCAATTTAACTCGTTGCTGACGATATCGAGGGGCGGTTCCACGACGGCGATGCGAGCGTTTTGTTGCAGGGTGGCGATTTGAGTTTCTAAATCGACGCGAAGGCTTTCAGAGGTGGCGCGATCGGTAATTTCCTCGTCTTCGTAGCGAGCCACTTGCACGGGAACTTCCCCGATAACCAGTTGTTCGGGCATTTGCCACAACAGCCGTTCGCTACTGATTTGTAACGGTGGCTCTTTGAAGTTGGCGACGATGCTTCCGATGAGTTCGATATGTTGCGGTTGGCTGAGGAAGACGGCTTCGGCGGCGGTGATATCGGCTCGTTCGTGGGTGGCGCTGACGTTTCCGCGCACCACGAGGCGATCGTCGTTGGGCGTCCAGTCCATTTCGTCCCCTCGGGCCACGGTTCCATTTTGTTTGTCGATAATAACGACGTTATCCCGTAGAAAAACCTGTTGGCCGTCTTGTTGAATTTCGCCGTAGGCGGCTTCGACTTCGTAGACGAGTTCGCCGTCGCGATAGAGTTCGCCCCTGGGGTTTTCGAGGCGGCCGATTTGGCGGTCGTTGCTGTAGGTGACACGATCGGCTTTGACTTCCCATAACACCACCCCGTCGTCGTTGACTTGTTCGAGGGTGACGTTTTCAAAGGTGAGGCTGGGATCGATGGTTTGGGAGGTGGGGGCGCGATCGGGTGCGGGTTCGGAGGTAGGCTCGTTGGAACAGCTACTCAGCAAAACTGCGGAGAAGGCGACAAAAACCCACAGCCAAGGACGCCCACCGCGACGATCGAACTGGCGATGGACGCTCGAGAGGAAAAGAGGAGGAGTCATTAGGAGACCGGAAACAGAGAACTATTTGGCCGAAGGTTTTCCTTCAGTGGTTTGGTGGCTGACTCCGGATAGGGGACGGTAGGTGTAGGGATGGTGTCTCGGACTTTTTTGAATGTCCTCTTTGATGCTTTCGAGGTCGATGTAGCGATCGGCCACGTTGATGAGGCTGTCGCTGGTCATCGATCGAAGGCTCACCACTTCCACGCGCACGCCGCGATAGCTGACTGCATCGACGGCGTAGGCGAGATCGCCGTCGCCGCTGACGAGAACGGCTGTATCGTAAGCCCCCACCAAGGCCATCATGTCCACGGCGATTTCAACGTCTAAGTTGGCTTTTTTGGAGCCGTCGGGCAGTTGTACCAAGTCTTTGGCGATGACGCGATAGCCATTGCGCCGCATCCACAAGAGAAAGCCCTGTTGTTTTTCGTTGGAGCGATCGACCCCTGTATAGAAGAACGACCGTAACAAACGAGATCCGGCCGTCAACCGACAGAGTAACTTGGTATAGTCGATTTCCATGCCCAGTTGCATGGCCGCGTAAAACAGGTTAGAACCGTCGATGAAAATAGCGACGCGACCGCGATTTTCGAGAACCTGTTCTGGGGTAAATATAGAGTCGTGTTCAAAGTCGTTTATCATGGTTTGTTATCCTCGGCTTGTTATCACTAATTAAATCCCCACCGAAAACGCCTCGATCTTGTTAGGGTTCGATCGGGCTACATTTTATATTATAATTTTTCTTTTTGAATCTGTTTTCTTCGCGATCTCGGTTAAACCCAACAATTTGTCGGGGATCGCGAAGGGGTAGGGGATTGAGGGGATTTAAAATCGCTTCGTATTAGTTAACCTCCAGTTCGATACGTTGAAAAACTGGACTCGGTCGGTTCGTCTGCTGACCGGAAGGAAGCATTCCCCAACGCCCGTGAACCTCGAAGGAAGCGGTTTCAGGAATCAAATCGATGCGATCGAAATCGGTCTCAAATCCGAGTTGTTGGTAAATGGTGGTACTCAACTGCGGCACGACAGGAGAAAGTAGATAAGCCGCCAAGCGAACTGACTCGAGAACTACGTAAAGAACCTCTTCCACCGCCGCTTGTTCTCCGTGTTTGTACAGAGTCCAGGGAGCGCGATCGTCGAGATATTTGTTACAACTGCGGGCTAGATTTAAGATAGCGTCGCCAGCCCGGTGAAATTCAAGGCCGTCGTAAGCGGATTTCACCGTTTCGGGAAGTTCGGTTCCCAACACTTTCGGAGGGCAATCGTCTCCTAAATCGTCAACGGATATCTCGGGAACGACCCCGCCGCAGTATTTGTGAGCCATCTTCAGGGTGCGGTTGAGGAGGTTGCCCAAGTCGTTAGCGAGATCGGCATTTACGATATTCACGAAACGAGTTTCGTTGTAGTCGCCATCGCGGCCGAACTCGATTTCTTTCATGAAATAGTAACGAACGGCGTCGGCGCCGAAGCGATCGACCAACTCGCCGGGATCGATGGTATTTCCGAGACTTTTGCTGATTTTGTGACCGTCTTTGGTTAAAAAGCCGTGACCGAACACCTGTTTGGGAAGGGGCAATCCCGCAGAGAGGATCATCGCCGGCCAGTAGACGGCGTGAAACCGCAGGATATCTTTTCCAATCAAATGAAGGTTAAACGGCCACCAGTATTTAACGGCGTTTTCTAACGTGGCTTCCTCTTCGAGATCGACCAATCCAGTGACGTATCCCAAGAGGGCGTCGAACCAAACATAAAGGGTATGGTTGGGATCGTTGGGAACGGGAAATCCCCAATCCATATCCACCCGGGAAATAGAAAAGTCTTTCAAGCCCTGTTTGACGAAGCTTAAGACTTCGTTACGGCGCGTTTCCGGTTGAATAAAATCCGGTTGGCTTTCGTAGAGTTCTTCGAGGGTTTGTTGGTATTTCGAGAGGCGGAAGAAGTAGTTTTCTTCATCGCGCCATTCGGCTTCCAGGTTGGGATGAAGGGGACAGTGGTGGTTTTCGAGGAGTTCCCGTTCGTCTTTGAACTCCTCGCAACCGACGCAGTAATAGCCCTGTTGTTGTCCGAGGTAGATGTCGCCGTTATCCCAAACTCGTTGGAAAAAGTCGCGCACGATCGCTTCGTGACGTTCGGCGGTGGTGCGGCTGAATCGGTCGTAACGAACGTTCAGTTTTTTCCACAGTCCATCGAAGGCTGCCACCACTTCGTCACAGTATTCTTTGGGATCTCGGCCTTTGCTTTGAGCGGTTCGCTGGATTTTTTGGCCGTGTTCGTCCGTTCCCGTTACAAACATCACGGGTTTCCCCAACAAGCGTTGAAATCGGGCGATCGCGTCGGCGGCGATCGTGGTGTAGGCACTGCCAATATGAGGCAGCGCGTTGACGTAGTACAGCGGAGTCGTCAGGGAAAATCGGTTGTCTTCGATCGGGTTAACAGTCATGGACGCAGTAGCCGAAACAAGTGCCAGCATTATTCATCATACATGGGTCAGTTTACACTTCTTTATCGTTTTGTGAGGTACTACCCCGCTCGATGGCGGTGGAGGTCAGAAACGCGATCGTCCCCGAGAAACCGATCGCACAAGAACCAGCGTTCCTTATTCCCGGCGGGGGGTTTTCAGTTCCTCAGAATTTTTTAAGTTTTGAGGTTAAGAAAATCTTCCAAACTGCCGCGATCGACAGCCGACATTGAGAATCAAACTCAAGATGATTTGAGGCGATCGCAGTCGAGGGGAGAAACGTTACAATATGTAAAGCAACCGGAAGTAAAACCGACGCGATCGCGCAAACTCTCCCTAAACGAACTTGAACGCCACTTTCCCTGACGAACGCTCTGTATGTCTTCTCAACATCCCATCTATCTCTCTCGCTGGTTGTTATCGAGTTTGGGAACTCGGATGTTTGTCGAAGGAGAAGATCGGATTCCCCAGCGCGATTCGGTGTTAGTCGTCAGCAACCACCGCAGTTTTATGGACGCTCCGGCGTTGATGGCGGCGCTCGATCGACCGTTACGCTTCGCTTGTCACCACTACATGGGGGAAGTTCCGGTGATGCGGGAAATCGTCACCGGAATGGGCTGTTTTCCCCTAGATATCCCCGAACGTCGCAACCAGAGTTTTTTACGGCAAGGTACGGAACTGTTGAGCGATCGCGAGGCGGTGGGGGTGTTTCCCGAAGGAACGCCGCCGATGGTGACGCCAACGCATCCGGCAGAGTTGGGGAAGTTCCATCGCGGCTTCGCTCATTTAGCCCTTCAGTTTGCCTGTCAGCAACCACGAAACGCCCTCGCCGTCTTACCCGTGGCGTTGGTGTCCTTGCAAGAAAGTAACTTTCGATCGATTCCCGTGCGCCTGTTGAGCTTTTTCGATCCCAACGAACCGATGTTCGATCGCTCGGGATTGCATCCCGTGGTGGTGTACCACCATCTCGTCGTCGCCGTGGGGCGTCCCTACTGGATTACCCAGCGCGATCGCCAACGCTATCGCGGTAGCGAAGCCAGACGAGTCGTCTCGACGCTGGCGAAAACCTGTCGCACGGAAATCGAACAGTTACTCACCAAACACCGAGACGAGGACGCCCTCTCCGCCTTGTAACTCAACGCTTTCCCCATCAACCTTTAACGTTTAACAAATCGCTCGTTCACGACAATGCGCCTAATTGCCCCAACTGCCATCGTTTCTGACTTACCGCTGTTTGTCTACTTACCGGGAATGGACGGTAGCGGCCACCTACTGCGCTGGCAACTGCCCAAACTGTCGCAAGTGTTCGACGTGCGCTGTTTGCAGATTCCACCGGACGACTTGCGCGGCTGGGAAGAACTGACGCAACACACCATCGCACTCATCGAACGGGAACGGAAGAACCGCCAGCAACCCGTGTATTTATTCGGCGAATCCTTTGGAGGCTGTTTGGCGTTGCAAGTGGCGATGCGATCGCCGAAATCGATCGATCGACTCGTCTTAAGCAATCCCGCCTCATCCTTCAACCGCCGTCCCTGGTTAACCTGGGGATCTCATCTCGTCGGTTGGATGCCCGATTTCCTCAACGCCGTCTCTGCATTAGGATTGTTACCGTTTCTCGCCGCCTTAGAACGAATTCCCAGTCACAACCGCCAAGCCCTCATCGACGCCATGCAGCATGTTTCGCCCCAATCCGCCGCATGGCGAATTCAGATGTTGCGGGAATTTCAACTGGATTGGGAACGGCTCGATCGCATCCAACAGCCGACCTTAGCCATTGCCAGCGCCTGCGATCGCCTGTTACCCTCTGTCACCGAAGTTCGCGAATTGGTCGATCGACTCCCCGACGGACGCCTTCGCATTTTGCCCGAAAGCGGACACGCCTGTTTGCTCGAGAAAGGAGTCGATCTCTATCGCATTTTACAAGAGGCGAATTTACTGCCCGAGCCAGTTTGTGATGAGCTGATGAGGGGATGATGGATTTGCGGGAAATGAATCGCACCCAACTCCGATAGAATAACACTCGTACCGAATAAATCGTCCTCTGTGTCTCTGTGGTGAAGACAGCCACATCAAAGTTTTTCACGTTTTTTTCATTTATGCTCGACCAGCATTTAGATATCGATATCGCCCCATTTATCGACCATTCGCTTCTCAACCCCTGCGCCACCCAACAATACGTCGGCCAGTGGTGCCAAGAAGCCGATCGCTTTGGCTTTGCCTCCGTTTGTATCTATCCCTCTTACGTGCGCTTTGCCCGAGAAATCCTCCAGGGGAAACGCCCTAAAGTCTGTACCGTCATCGGATTTCCTACGGGATCGACCACGTCAGCGACGAAGCTTTACGAAGCCCAAGAAGCGGTGGAAAACGGCGCGGAAGAACTCGATGTTGTGATTAATCTCTCTTGGTTAAAAATGGGGAAAACCAACGAGGTACATCGGGAACTGGCAGAAATTTGCGAGGAAACCAACGTCACGGTTAAAGCGATTATTGAAACCAATTTATTGAGTGTTGAAGAAAAGCGCATCGCCACGGAAATCTGTATCGATTCGGGCGTTCAGTTCGTGAAAACCTGTACCGGATGGAACGGTGGCGCGAAAGTTGAAGACGTTCGGCTTTTGAAAGAGTTTGCGAGGGGACAGGTTGGGATTAAAGCCTCCGGTGGAATTCGTTCGTTTGAGGATGCGATTCAGTTGATTGATGCGGGTGCGTCTCGACTCGGAACGTCTTACAGTATTCAAGTTTTGAAAAGTCGAGAAAAGGAGGAGGAAGACGAGGCGGAAAATCAGCCGAGTTAAGGTTAGATGTTGGGCGCGATATCCCCGGCATCTTCAAGATGCCGGGGATCTAGACAGAGATACTTTCGTTTTAATAGAGGTTTAAGCGAAAAAAATTGGATCTTCTGAGATTATGGTTTAATTTGTAAAGAAGAACCAAAAAATTACAAGTTTTAAATCCAAAAAAAAATAACGAAGAAGATAAGTGTTATGTATAACATACGATAAATATAAAATCCAAAAAATCTAAAACAATAAACATAAAAACAGATTTTATGGGAATTCAAAAAAACTTTTCAAATGCAAAGAAAAACAACTAAAAATAGGGCGATACCAAAAATGTTAATTTATCAGATTGAAGTCCCTGTAATGATTTGAGTTGTTATTGGGTTTTTCGATCGATTCACCCAACCGACTTCAAACTCATATTTTCACTTTAATGAATTCACTGAAATAGAATGCCTAAAACCTATCGCGCAACCGGAATAAATTTAAAAAGTATGCCCTTGGGCGAAACCGATCGCCTGCTGACGATTCTCACCCGAGAACATGGATTCGTGAGAGCAGTAGCCCCCGGTTCGCGCAAGCCGAAATCGAAACTTGGGGGACGAAGTGCGCTGTTCGTTGTCAACGAATTGTTGCTGTCGCGGGGAAAATCCCTCGATCGAATCTCCCAAGCCGAAACCCTCGCCACCTATTCCGGATTGAGCCGTCATTTTGGCATTCTCACGGCGAGTCAGTACCTCGCAGAAATTGCCCTGGCGCATACCCTTTCTGAAGGTCCCCAACCGGAACTGTTCGATTTGCTAACCGAACACTTAAACCGCTTGGAACAGTTGCCGAAAAACGCCTCGTTATCGGAGGTTTTATCGCGATTGGTTCACGGTATCTTTCACCTGTTGGCGTTAGAAGGAATCGCGCCGCAAGTTTATGCCTGTTGCGTTTCCAAACATCCCATCGTTCCGGAAATCCATCAACCCAACTGGCAAGTGGGGTTTAGCATTCGTGCCGGAGGGGTGATAACGTTAGCAGAGTTCGATCGCTTCAAACGCGAACAAATGCAGCAGTTGAAAACCACCTGGGAAGACGACGGAGACGCGATCGCCAACCGCGCCGCCTTCCTTCCCACCCCCAACCGCTACCTCGACGCCACGGAACTTACTTTGCTGCAACAGCTTTCGCAACCGCAACTGTCACCAACTCCCCCGCTGGCGCAGATCGATCGCGCCTGGATTACCCTCGAACGATTGCTACGAGAATACACACAGCATCATTTGGGGCGATCGATTCGCTCTGCTACCTTAATGAATAGTTACATTGCCTCCGCCGTGCCGACGCCGTTATCAACGCCCGCCGGATGAGAAGATATAGATGAGACGATATAGAAAATCTTTATCGAGCCCCAATTCCGATCGATCGAGTCTCGAAGCGCGATTCCCACTTAAACATGAAACAGCTTTCTGAACCCGAACTGACGCCAGAGGAAACTATCCCAAAAGGTAACTCGACCCCTCCCCCCGAAGAAGAAACCGGATTCGGCCCGGTTTTTAAAAACAAGAATTTTTTGACCTTGTGGAGCGGTCAAGTTTTTTCTCAAATCGCCGATAAAGTCTATTTAGTGATGGCGATTTCCATCGTCGCCAGTCGGTTTCAGGCGGCGAACCAAAGCATTAGCGGTTGGGTGTCTGCCATTACCATCGCCTTTACCATTCCCGCCGTCTTGTTCGGTTTCCTAGCGGGAATTTTGGTCGATCGCTGGCATAAAAAAGAAGTTCTCGTCGTAACGAACCTGTTGCGCGGCGTCTTCGTATTAGTACTTCCGCCGCTGTTTTGGCTGACGCGAGAACAGAGTTTCGCGGGGCTTCCCTGGGGATTCGGCGTGTTGCTGGGCATTACCTTTCTCGTCTCCACCCTAACCCAGTTCTTCGCCCCCGCCGAACAAGCGGCGATTCCCCTCATCGTCAAACGAAAACACCTCCTCTCGGCGAATTCCCTTTACACCACCACCATGATGGCATCTGCCATCGTCGGATTTGCCGTGGGGGAACCCATGTTAGCGATCGCCGATCGCGCCTTGCATAACATCGGCTTCAGTCAAGAGTTAGTCGTCGGCGGAAGTTACGTTTTAGCCGGGGTGGTGTTGCTGCTGCTGAGAACGCGGGAAAACCTCACCCATCTGCAAGCCGCTGCCGCCGAACGCCATGTTTGGGAAGATTTAAAAGACGGATTGCGGGTTCTCAAACGCCAACCCCACGTTCGCAGTGCCTTAGTTCAATTAATCGTCCTATTCTGTATCTTTGCCGCGTTAGCCGTTTTAGCGGTGCGCCTGGCGGAAATTATGCCCGCCTTGAAATCCTCTCAATTCGGCTTTTTACTGGCTTCCAGTGCGGCGGGAATGGCAGTCGGGGCGGCGTTAGTGGGGCAAATCGGATCGCAGTTTGCCCCCCGTCGCTTGAGTCTTTACGGTTCTTTGGGAATGGCAGCCTCGTTAGTGGCGTTGAGTCTGTTAACTCAGCAGTTGGTGCCGTCGCTGGTAGCGATCGCCGCGTTGGGGTTTTCCGCCGCCTGGGTGGGGATTCCCATGCAAACCATTATCCAAGCCGAAACCCCCGAAGAACAGCGGGGAAAAGTGTTCGGCTTGCAAAACAACGCCGTCAACATCGCCTTGAGTCTTCCTTTAGCCTTAGCCAGCGTCGCCGAATCCTTCTTCGGCTTGTCGGCGGTTTTAGCCAGCTTAGCCGCCATCGTCGTAGCCGCTGGACTGATAACCTGGTATATTGCCGATAAAAGTTCCCGTTCGGCAGCTAAAGCCAAACCCGCTCGTTAAACGCGCCGCTGCGGGCGTTGAAAAAAGGGAACGGTTCACTTAAATCCATTGGCGCGGTAGGTGGCGATCGCGGCTGAATTTTTCGTCTTTCGAGTATCTTTCGAGTATCTTTAAATTCAGTCGAGGTTCTCGCGATCGTCGCTGATTTCGAGTGTCCGTCGCTTCCCCTTACCGAATTCTCCGAAATCCCGAATGCACATCGCTTGGCTTGGAAAAAAATCGCCCTTTTGCGGTAACGTCACCTATAGCCGTGAGGTGACGAACGCGCTACTCGATCGAGGGTATCAAGTCAGCTTTCTGCATTTCCGCCAAGACAGCCACGACACTCACACCGACACCCGTGCGACATCGATCGTTTCCGATGTTTCTCACGATGCTACCGCTTGTGAAGTTCCCCTTCCCTGTTTTTACAAATCCACCCTTTACACGATTCCCACCCTCAAATCGAGTAAAGTTCTCAGCGAAGCCCTGCGTCAACTGAAACCGGATTTGGTTCACGCTTCCCTGACGCTGTCGCCGTTGGATTTCGTGTTACCGGAGATTTGCGAGGAGTTGAATTTGCCGCTGGTGGCGACGTTTCATCCGCCGTTCGATCGTCGTCGCCGCAACCTCACCTCCAGTACACAACATTTGATGTACCAGCTTTACGCCCCATTTTTAGCCAACTACGATCAAACCATCGTCTTTTCCCACATTCAACGGGATTTACTGGTACAACTTGGCGTTCCCCCGGAACGAGTTGCCGTGATTCCCAACGGCGTAGACGCCCTGAAATACGCCCCCGGTGCCTCCGATTTAAAAGCCGAAATCGGTGCCGAACGAATTTTTGTCTATCAAGGGCGAATCGCCCTCGAGAAAAACGTCGAATCGCTGTTGAAAGCCTGGAAACATTCGGAAATGGGCGATCGCAGCCAACTGTTAATCGTCGGAGACGGACCCCTCGCCGCCTCCTTCATGGCAACCTACAACGAAGAACAGGGCATCCGCTGGCTGGGCTACATCGCCGACGAACAGCGACGCATCGACATTTTACGGGGTGCGGATGTTTTCGTATTGCCCTCCTTTGTCGAAGGCTTGTCGCTGTCGCTACTAGAAGCCATGTCTTGCGGCTTAGCCTGTCTCGCCACCGACGCCGGGGCAGATGGGGAAGTTCTCGAAAACGGGGCGGGAGTCGTCCTCAACTCGCAGCGGGTGACGACAGAACTGCAAACCCTGTTACCGCTATTTCGCGATCACCCCGAAATTACCAGTTTGTTGGGCTACAAAGCCCGTCAGCGGGTTCTCGAACGCTACACTCTCGATAAAAATATCACCCAGTTAGAGCAGTTGTACGCCGAAGTCTCCGACTGTTCCACCAACATCGCCGTAAGTTCTGCCTAGGGGCGTATCGCAGACATTTCGAGAAATCCCAAACGCAACTCAACCCCCAAACCCCGTTCCCGATTCCCCCTTCACTTGTCCGATCGACCCCCTCGGGTCGAAAATGGGAAGACTCAAACGCGCGAAGAATAACGAAATGAGTCAAGAGTTCGATTACGATCTCCTTATTATCGGTGCTGGTGTCGGCGGTCACGGGGCTGCCCTCCACGCTGTCAGCCACGGGCTGAAAACCGCCATCGTGGAAGCAGCAGACATGGGGGGAACCTGTGTCAATCGCGGCTGTATCCCCTCGAAAGCCTTGTTAGCCGCTTCGGGGAAAGTTCGGGAATTAAGCCAAACTCAGCACTTGCAAGAAATGGGGGTGCAGATCGGCGGCGTTCAGTTCGATCGCCAGGCGATCGCCGATCACGCTCTCAACCTGGTTAACAACATCCGAGGCAACATGACGAACAGCCTCAAACGCCTCGGTGTGGATATCATCCAAGGCTGGGGGAAAGTCGCCGCTTCGCAAAAAGTCACGGTGGAAACCGCCGACGGCGAGAAAACCTACACCGCCGAAAACGTCCTTCTCGCCCCCGGTTCGGTTCCCTTTGTTCCGCCGGGTGTGGAAGTCGATGGTAAAACTGTTTTCACCAGCGACGACGCCATTAAACTGGAATCTCTGCCGCAGTGGATTGCCATTATCGGTAGCGGGTACATTGGTTTGGAATTCGCCGATGTCTATTCGGCGTTGGGTTGCGAGATTTCGGTCATCGAAGCCTTGGATAAGGTGATGCCGACTTTCGATCCCGATATCGCCAAAATTGCCAAACGGGTGTTGCTGGATTCTCGCGATATCGAAAGTTACGCGGGGGTGTTTGCGACGAAAGTCACCCCAGGCGCACCGGTTACCATCGAACTGACGGACGCCAACACTAAGGAAGTCGTGGAAGTGTTGGAAGTGGACGCCTGCTTGGTGGCGACGGGGCGCGTTCCTTACACGAAAAACCTCAATTTAGAAGCGGTTGGCGTGGAACTCGATCGCCGAGGTTTCATTCCTGTCAACGATTCTTTGCAAGTCGTCGCCAACGATGAAGCGGTTCCCCATCTCTGGGCGATCGGCGATGCTACGGGTAAGATGATGTTGGCGCACGCGGCATCTGCCCAAGGGGTGGCGGTTGTTGAAACCCTCTGCGGGCGCGATCGAACGGTGGATTACCGCAGCATCCCCGCCGCCGCCTTCACCCATCCAGAAATCAGCTTTGTGGGTTTAACGGAACCGCAAGCCAAGGAACTCGGGAAATCGGAAGGGTTCGAGGTAGCCAGCGCCCGGACGTATTTTAAAGCCAACTCGAAAGCTTTGGCGGAGAAGGAAACCGACGGTTTGGCGAAAGTCATCTATCGTAAGGATACCGGGGAACTCCTCGGCGCCCACATCATCGGCATTCATGCGGCGGATTTGATTCAGGAAGCCGCCAATGCGATCGCCGAACGGAAATCGGTGCGGGAACTGGCGTTTAACGTTCACACCCACCCGACGCTCTCGGAAGTGTTGGATGAAGCCTACAAACGGACGTTGGAAACGGCGTAGGGATTCCGACATCCTCGAACATCTTGAATTCAATTGCTGCAATTGAGAGAAATTGGATTGTAATCAGATGTTTTAATCGGATGATACCCGGTTGTAGGGGCGAACGGCCGTTCGCCCCTACAACCTGTGTTCTCTGTGTCTCTGGGCGTGAATCCTCTCACTCAATCCACCCGACGAATCGGGGAAAACAGTAAAATCTGCTGCGTCGAACTCAACGCCACGCCGTCGATGTTGGCTTGGGCGAATGCATAATCCTTAGTTTGCCACAAGGGAATATAGGGAACGGCTTCGGCTACCATTTCCTGTAACTCTCCCAACAGGCGATCGCGCGTTTCCACATCCGTCGTTTGACGCTGGCGTTCGATGAGTTCGTTGGCGCGATCGCTATAGTAAAAAGAGCCGTGATACTGACTCTCGCCATCTTGACATCCGGTTTCCGGCGAACCCTCGTTACAGTCGAGAAACGGCTTGAGATAGTTGTCGGCGTCGAAAAAGTCCGCATACCAAGACAACATAAACGTCGGATACACCCCTTTGTCCAAATACCCGTAAGCGGTGGCGGCTTCTACGCTGCGAGGTTCGATGCGGACGAGTCCTTCTAAATCGCGATCGACCAAGGCTTTTAAGACTGTCGCCGCGAGTCGGTTTTCGTTGGAACTGGAGGCGAACCAAATTTCGATTTCCAGGGGATTGTCTGCGGAAAATCCCTCCTCTCGTAACAGGGTTTTGGCGGTGTCGAGGTTTCCGTCGCCGTAGCGGGTGGCGAAGACGGGTTCGGAAGCGTCGAACGATCGCGGAAGTAAGGTATATAGCGGTTCGGCTTGTCCGTAAAATACGCGATCGCTCAGCAGGGGTCGATCGATAATGTAGGCGAGGGCTTGTCGGACTTCCAGGCGATCGAGGGGCGGTTGTTCTACGTTTACCACCAAATAGGAAATCGTCGGACTGTCGGCGGTGACGATGTGCCATCCCTCTTGCGGCGCGAGTTCTTCTAAACTATGAATTTGATCGGGATCGAGATCTTGATACGCCACGTCGATCGATCCGGTCCGAAAAGCGTTGTACAAATTAGCTTTGCTGGAAAACCGCTGTACGTCAATTCCCGAGTTTTCCGGCGTCTCGCCCCAGTAGTCTTCAAATCGGTCTAATTGCAGGGCGTCGGTACCGTAACTCTTCAAAATATAAGGCCCCGTTCCTACGAACTGATTCGGCTGAAATTCCCCTTCTCCAATGTTGTAGGCGTTGGGAGAAACGGGACAAAAACCGGGAAATGTCAACAAGGCGGTAAACGCCGCAAAGGGATAGTTCAAGCGAATGGTGAGTTCGTATTCGTCCGTGGCTGCGACAGATTCCACGAGATCGGAGAGTAAAAACGACGGACGCCCTTTATTTTCCATAAATCGCGTCAGGGAAAACACCATCGCTTCGGCGTCAAACGGGGTTCCATCGTGAAACACCACGTCGGAACGCAGGGGAATGCGATAGGTTAAGCCGTCGTCGCTAACTTCGGGAAGAGATGTCGCCAGTTGCGGGAGGATTTCGGTGGCGTCGCTGGCGTAGCGGTAGAGGCGATCGCCTAAGTTTGCAATGGCGATAAACGACGAGAGTTCGTAGGCGTCGGCGGGATCGAGGGTGACGACTTTGGCGGTGGTTCCGAGGCGAATGCGATCGATCGTCTCCGTCGGCGGTAACGAGGGGCTACAACTGACGAGTAAGGCGACGCAGAAACTCAGCATCCCCGTTACGATAGCCATTCGCCGCCCGATTTTTCCTGTCATCCTCAATTGTTCCGATTCCTAGCGCGATCGATTCGATCGCATTACGATCTCAATATTACGATTGGTCTCAGACTCTAATCTTTCCCACTCAGCCTTTCCACTCAGCTATGACCGTAAAATCCATCGTACCGACTCGAGCGATCGAGAAACAATTTTGGACTTGGCGAAACCATCGCATCGCCTACACCGCCTCGGGTGAAGGAACGCCGCTGTTGTTAATTCACGGCTTCGGGGCGTCCATCGGACATTGGCGAAACAACATCCCCGCCTTCGCCGAAGCCGGATATCGCGTCTACGCCCTGGATTTGCTGGGTTTCGGCGACTCCGACAAACCCGCGTTAGGGTACGCTTTGGAACTCTGGCGAGACTTAATTTCGGACTTTTGGACGGAATTCATCAAAGAACCGACGGTATTCGCCGGAAATTCCATCGGGGCGTTGCTGGCGTTGATGTTGGCGGCGGAACATCCCGATCGCACTGACGGTATCGTACTCCTCAACTGTGCGGGAGGACTCAACCACCGCCCCGAGGAGTTAAATCTTCCGCTGCGGGTGGTGATGGGCACCTTCGCGAAACTGGTATCCTCGAAATGGTTCGGGTCGTTTCTGTTCGATCGCGTCCGTCAACCCCACCGCATTCGCGGAACCCTGCGTCAAGTCTACGGAAATCGCGAGGCGGTGACAGACGAACTGGTGCAAATGCTTTACGCCCCGTCCTGTCATCCCGGCGCACAACAGGTCTTCGCCTCAATTTTAAGCGCCCCCGCCGGACCGAAACCGTCGGAATTGTTACCGCAAGTGCAATGTCCCATGTTGGTATTGTGGGGTGAAGACGATCCTTGGACGCCAGTAAAAGGGTCTCAGATTTTCCAAGATTGGGGAAAACGCCATCCGGTGACGTTTCACTCAATTCCGAAAACGGGTCATTGTCCCCACGACGAACGCCCGGAAATCGTCAATTCTTTGGTGTTGGATTGGTTGCAAACTCTTTAATTTTAACAGTCAATCCGCTTGCGAAATACACCTCATCGGTGGCCGCCTTTTCGGGAAGGCGGCTTGGGAAATTCAAGAATTAAACAAACCCGGAGTCTTCTCGAGATTCCGGGTTTCTTGAGTCTGGAGCGTGAAGAACGGTTTTTAACGACCGGCGTTCGTTTCTTTCGCCATGTCTAAAAAGGCTTTCATGTTGGCGCTGGGACGACGGCGGGGCGTCACCGAATTGGGCATGAGGAATTGGGTCGCAAAGCCCGTTGCAACCGGTTGTTTGGGGGCTGCGGGTTTGGCTTTCGGCTGAGGTGCAGGCGCGGGTTTTTCGGCTTTTTTCTCAGCTTTCTTTTGAGATTTTGCGGCCGGTTTTTTTTCTTCTTTTTTCGCCGTAGGCTTGGCTTCTTTCTTGGGTTTTACTGCGTCTTCTTTTTTCTCTTCTTTGACTTCAGGGGCAGCCGCTTGAGTCGGTGCTTCTTCTTTTTTAGCACCTTTAGAATCGTCGAGTTCTACAAAAAATTCTTCTTTTTTAGAACCAAACAGTTTGTTTAACATGGAATTACAATCCTAAAATCTCGGGTCGGAACGTCAGCTCGATCGGGCGACGGATTTCTCTCTCGACTTGCACTCTCAACCTGCAATTTCGAGAAAGACAGACCGTCAAATCTTGCCCTTATCATAGGGCGAGATGAGAGAAATTGTTGATATTTCTTAATATTTTTTAACAAAAAAGGGTAAAATCGGGTTGGTTTTCGGCTATTTTCAGGGGGTTTTGTGAGACTTATCTACAATTCCTTACACTTATTTACAGAATCCTCATTTAATGGGGAGCGATCGCTCGTGGAGATAGATCCGGTCGAAAAGCTGTCCCGAGGTGGGGAACCGGGGCGATCGCGCCGGGTTAAGGTGAAAGCATTCGATCGACCCTAAAACCGAGATGAAAGGCAAAACACAGGCGAAACAGTCAGAAAATCCCGTGGTATTGGTTCACGGATTCGGCGATACGGGAGCAGTATTCGATCGCATGGCGGCGCATCTGTCGTCCCGGGGAAAACCCGTGTACGCCATCGATCTCGTTCCCAGCGACGGAAGCGTGGGATTAGAAGAGTTAGCGCAGCAATTGGCGGCCTTTGTCGGCGATCGCATCGAAGGCGATCGCGCCATCGATCTCGTCGGGTTCAGCATGGGGGGATTAGTATCGCGTTACTACGTCCAGCGTCTCGGCGGCGTCGAACGGGTCGATCGCCTTATCACCATTTCCTCGCCCCACCAAGGGACCTGGACAGCCTACGCCCTCGATCGCGTCGGTTGTCGGCAAATGCGTCCGAACAGCGAGTTTCTGGTAGAGTTAGATCGGGACGCCCGAAACCTCCTCGGACAAATTGACTTTACCTCAATTTGGACGCCTTACGACTTAATGATTGTACCGGCTCGCAGTTCTCAAATGCCCGTGGGAGGCGATCGCCAACTTCCCGTCGCCCTCCATCCTTGGATGCTCGAAAATCGCCGCTGTATCGAGTTAGTGGCTGAAATTCTCGATCGATCGACATCCCCACCCGCCCTAGAGAGATCAATGCAACTGCGATAGACTAAACGAGGTTTCCCCAACCATTTCCCC
Organism: Baaleninema sp.; assembly: GCF_049974805.1. Lineage (NCBI taxonomy): Bacteria > Bacillati > Cyanobacteriota > Cyanophyceae > Oscillatoriales > Oscillatoriaceae > Baaleninema > Baaleninema sp. The sequence goes on along the minus strand of NZ_JBNGCO010000018.1, from coordinate 7,898 downwards.
ACACTCCAGTCCCCAAATTCCCGCTTCCGTTGGTGAACGATGGCGTTGTCCCGAGATTTGGGGTTAACCGAGACGGAAATCGCGATCGACCGACTTGAAACCCTACCTCCGATTAATCAACTGTTCGACTTCATAACTATCGTGGAACGAGAACCATCGCGGGAACAGTTAAAAAAGGAACTCGCGGAACTTCGCCGCGAAGTCGAAGCCCTCAAACTCGAAAAAATCGATCTCGAGATCGTGATCGAAAACATCACCGAACACGCCGACGGGATCGAAAACGAACTGCGGGCCCGCAACAAAGAAATCGTCTCCCTCAACCACCAACTGGCCCTGGCCAACAAGGAACTCGAACAACTGGCCAATCTCGACGGCCTCACCGAAATCGCCAACCGACGGCATTTCGACGAAACCCTAACCCGAGAATGGCGTCGTATGGCTCGCCAACGCCAACCGCTCTCGTTGATTCTCGGAGATATCGATTTTTTCAAACGCTATAACGACACCTACGGACACCAAGCGGGAGACTGGTGTTTGAAACAGGTGGCGTTAGCGTTTTCCCAAGCCGCCAAACGTCCGAGCGATTTAGTCGCCCGGTACGGCGGCGAAGAAATCGCGGTAATTCTCCCCGATACGGACGAGCGCGGCGGAATTTACGTAGCTGCGGAAATTCGCTCTCATTTACGGGCGATGGCGATCGAACATGGCGGATCTCCGATCGATAAATACGTGACGCTGAGTTTGGGAATCGCCACGCTCTTCCCGACGCCGGAACTCTCCGCCACGCTCCTCGTCAACCAAGCGGACACCGCCCTCTATAAAGCCAAAAAAGACGGACGCAATCGTACCGTCTTTTTTCGTAAAGGCTCTGTTTGATGGGGTTGGCGCGATGCAGGTGACAAGGAACAGGGGTTAAACCCACTCGATCGCACCATCATCCCATCATCTCATCACCCCATCATCCCCCGGCGGGGCGTAGGGCGGCCGCATTTTGGCGCCCGCGTCACGGCATCCTATTGGCTGCTCACGGTAAAGGCTGGACTGGCGGCGACTTCTTGGAATTGAATCGTGTCTTCGCGAGGATCGGCGTAAGTGACTTGGAGATCGAGACGTTCCCCCAGTTGTACCGCACGGGGGAAACGCCACACGAATTCGATGCCGATTTCTTCGAGGAGAATCACGCCTAAATTCTCGTCTTCGCGAATCCAGCGCAACACCAGGGCTTGCCAGGTTTCGTCGGTATGGCGACGGAGATATTCGATCGCCCAATACCGAGAGGTTTGACGCTCGACGAGTACCGCTTCCTTCACAGACGTCATAATACTCGCCATCATCTGCTGTACCTGTTCGGCGGAGAACGGTTGTTCGTCCCCCCGCAGGTGGGCTTTGATTTGGAAGTGGGTCAATAAATCGGTATACCGCCGAATCGGAGAGGTGACTTGGGTGTAAGTATCGAGACCGAGACTGGCGTGGCGGTTGGGGAGAATGCTGGTTTCGCTGCGGGGCATACATTGACGGATGGCGCAGGAACGCACCGGCCCGGCGGGCAGTTGTAGCAGTTCCTCTTCGGGGGGGAGTTCCGGTTGGGGTTGGTGGCGAAAGGGGATAGCCAGGTTGTGGGTTTGGCCGTAGTGGGCGGCCACTTCCCCGGCTAAAATCATCATTTCCGCCACGAGATTGCGGGAGGGGGAATCGTCGAGAACTTCGATCGTGACCTCTTCCCCTTTCACTTTAATGGAGGATTCGGGCAAGTGAATGGAAATCGACCCCCGGGTTTGACGCCACGCCTGACGTTTTTTCGCCCATTCTGCCAGGTCGGAAATTTCCGGTTCGGCCCGCAACCCCAGTTGCAGCATCTCGTCTACGTCGTCATAGGTGAGGCGATAGGTGGGTTTGACCCAACTCGGATGAATGCTGTATTCGCTGACTTCTCCAGTTTCTTCGAGGACGACGCTGAAGCTGAGGGCGCAACAGGTTTGGCCTTGGTTCAAACTCATCGGCCCCGTTGCCAGTTCGGTGGGCAACATGGGGGTCATCCCGGTGGGTAAATAGACGGTGGTGCAGCGTCGGCGGGCTTCTAAGTCCAGTTCGTCGCCGGGAGTCAGCCAACGGGTGGGATCGGCGATGTGAATCCAAAGACGCTGGCGGCCGTCCTCGAGATATTCGAGACTCAAGCCGTCGTCGATTTCTTTGGTGCTGGTATCGTCGATGGTATAGATTTTGAGATGGGTGAGATCGAGTCGGTTCGGGTCGGAATCGGGGGGCGGAGATGTCAAACAGCGTTGCGCCACGTCGAGAACCTTGTTCGAGAAGTGCGTTGGGATTTGGGTGCGTCGGAGGAAGAGATTTTCGTGGGGACTCCACAGACCCAAATCGACTAAGAGTTGAAAGGCTGCTTGTGGCGTGTCGGGGCGCCCGAGGGCGCTGAGGATTTCTTGGGCGGCGGCGCGGGAGGGGGTTTCGTTCCCCAAGGCGGCCAGGCGTTCGAGGGCGTCGATACGGTTTCGATCGCTCTGACTCCATTCGACGGTTTCGCCAGTTAAGGCTTGGTTGACGCGATCGAGAAACTCCTGCCATTCTTGTTGGCGTTGGGCTTCGGCCTCGAGTTGGTGTTTGAGGTCGGCCACCTGCGAGGCGGATCTTGGCTCGTAGCGATCGCCTTTTTGTTTGAAATATACTTTATCGTCCGACAACAAACAGTGTGCGGCGTACTGTTGAGCCGGCGTTTCGTCGTTGAAGAGCAGTTGCGCGAGTCCGCTGGGATCGATCGACTCTCCATCTTCGGAGAGAAACTCCCAAGCCACTTCTAAACTCGAGGGATCGAGATAATCTTGCGCTTCCTCGAGCAACGACTCTATCTCGTCGGGGCTAAACGCTTGGCTGTTGAGATTAAACGTAATTTGTTTGGGTGATAGAGTCCGAGACTGGCCTCGATCGTCGATCGCGACCCAGTTCTTCTTCCCTTCTGGACGGTCTAGCACCGCAAGCCGGCGCTCGCCGTGCAGTCGAAATTCTACGAGGTTTCCCTTCTCCACCAGCCTACCCGTTGCACGTCTGTGTCGTTGTTACGCCGCTAGCCGTCGATCTCTCACCGACAGCTAACGCACGACAAGAAAACATTACCCTTCTTTATTCAAGAACGGCAACAGTGCTAATATTCTAGCGCGTTTAATGGCCTTGGTCAGGTCGCGCTGTTGGCGAGCCGTCAAACCCGTGATGCGGCGAGGCAGGATTTTCCCCCGTTCGGTAATAAATTTTCTGAGCAGATCGACATCTTTGTAGTCGATGGGATCTCCCGGTTTGATGGGAGATACGCGACGACGGTAAAACGTAGCCATGGAATGCTTTACTCCTAAACAATTGAAGGTTGGGGTTTAGCAGCCGAGAGGCGTTGAAAGCGTCTCGGGACTATGCGATCGAACCGAGGTTCGATCTATTTGGTTTCTTTGTGAACCGTGTGTTTGTTGCAGTGGGGGCAGAACTTTTTCAGTTCCATCCGCCCGGTGGTGTTACGACGGTTTTTCTGGGTCGTGTAGCGAGACACGCCCTTCGATCGCTTGTTAGTGTTCGTGCGACACTCGGTACATTCGAGGGTCACGACAATGCGGACGCCCTTAGCCATAATCGTCTCGTGTTTCTTCTGTGAACAAATTCAGACGCGATCGTCTATTGTTTCATAGTTTGCCGAATTAGGGCAACCCATTTTTTAGCTTTCACGTCCAAGGAGTAGCCCCGTCGGGTGGCGACGACGCGAGTATCGGCAATGCGATCGTGCAGGGCGGAAGGATCGAGAGGGTCGAACCAGGCCACGCCCACATCGATGCTGAAGGGAACCAGTCCCAGCAAATAAAAGGCATTGCGCGAGGCCAAGCCAAAGAAGCCCGACAGCGCCCAAAACGCAAACAGCCCCGCCATTCCTTCCCGTTTCGCCAGTTCTACCAGTCCGGGGGTACGTTTGTAGCGGTTGTCTACCACGCGCATATCGAACGCCCAGCGGCCGGGACTTTGGCCGTAATTCGAGGCGGCGACGACGACGCGCATCGCCAACCACGCCAGGGCAAAACTGACGAACCGCGCGAAGCCATTCGGTCCGCCCAGCATGGCGCAGAGAAACCAGGCGATCGCGCTATCGAGTGCAAACGCGCAACCCCGGCGCCACAGGGGCACTCGAGGCACGCGATCGTAAATCGGATCGTTGTCCATCGACAGTGTTGGGAATTGCCAGCATTATCTTAATAGTGCCACGCTCGGGGGGATGAGGGGATGAGGAGATGATGGGATGATGGGATGATGGGATGAGGGAAAATTCTCTCCCAAGCTCCCCCTCTCTCAATTTTCAATTATGCTTCAGTATGGTTCCGAAATTTGGTTGCGAACGGGGGAACATTTGCTGTTGGTGGCGCTTTCGGTAGCCATCGCGCTTTTAATCGGGATTCCGGCGGGATTGCTGGTGACGCGACGCCCCAAACTCGCACCGCCGATTATTGGCTTCGCCAACGCGGTGCAGACGATTCCCAGTTTGGCGATTTTTGGCTTTCTGATTTCGGTTCCGTTACTGGGCGGAATCGGTAAAATTCCCGCGATCGTGGCGCTGTTTTTGTACGCGCTGCTGCCCCTGGTTCGCAATACTTACGCGGGAATTTCAGGGGTCGATCGCGCCATCGTGGAAGCAGGCCGCGGTATGGGAATGACCGATCGACAGTTGTTGTGGAAGGTGGAATTTCCTCTGGCGATGGGAGTGATTATCGCTGGGGTGCGGGTGGCGACGGTGACGAGTGTGGGCGTCGCCACGATTGCGGCGGCGATTGGGGCTGGCGGTTTGGGGGTGTTCATTTTTCGCGGAATCGCCACGGTGAACAATTCCCTGATTTTGGCGGGGGCGGTTCCGGCGGCGGTGATGGCGCTGCTGGCGGATTTCGCCATCGGAGAGATCGAAAAAATCCTGCGAAACGGTCACCATTGGCGCAAATGGAAGACGCCTCGCAGTTTGGCGCTGTTGGTGTTGGTAGGATTGTTGGGATCGATCGCCTTCTATCCCGCCTCGAATTCTACGTCCCCCGCCTCGGGCGATATTACCATCGGCTCGAAAAACTTCACCGAACAGGTGATTCTCGGGGAACTTCTGGCACAGCAAATCGAAAATCATACTAATCTAACTGTAGCGCGACAGTTTAATCTGGGGGGGACTTTTATTTGTCACGAGGCGGTAAAATCTGGACAGATTGACGGTTACGTGGAATATACGGGGACGGCGTTTGCGGGAATTCTGAACCGCGACCCCATCGCCGACGCTCGGGCGGTCGAAACCGAGGTTAGAAAAAGCTATAAAGAACAGTTCGATTTGGCGGTCATGCCCAGTTTGGGGTTCGAGAACACTTTCGCGATCGTGGTACGCGGGGAGGACGCGCGACGCTACGATTTGCAGCAGCTCTCGGATTTGAAACGTCAGGCGGACGAGTGGCAACCGGGATTTGGCTACGAGTTTATCGAGCGAGACGATGGATATCCTGGGTTGGCGCGAACTTACGATCTCGACTTTGCGCGATCGCCTCGGGTGATGGAGTTGGGGTTAATGTATCGCGCCCTCGTCCACCATCAAGTTGATGTGGTGGCGGCCAATTCCACAGATGGCTTACTGGGCAAGTTAGATTTGGTGGTTTTGGAAGACGACCAACAGTATTTTCCGCCTTACGAAGCGGTTCCGGTGTTTTCCCGGGAGACGTTAGAACGATATCCCGAGGTGAGGGAGTCGATCGAACAGTTAGCCGGACAAATTAGCGAATCCGACATTCAGGAGATGAACTACGCCGTAGACGGAGATTTTCGTCCGTTTGACGAAGTCGTGCGCGAGTTTTTAGCCTCGCGAGCCTCCGAAGATTCTCCCTCTGAGGCGGCCGCCTCCACTTCAGCCCTCTCAGTACTGAGGAGATTGGCGAAAAAGCAACTGTAGGGAGGCAGGACGATGGAATCGCCGGGTGACGGATGTTCGGCATCCCCCGACGATTGAATCTCGCATTCGACACCGAACACCGACTCGCATTCCGCATTTTCCGTCAGGTCGTATCTCACCGAGTCGCCGCCAATGTTGAACAGACACAACAATCGCTGTTCTGCGTATTCCCGCACGAACCCGAGTATCCGTTCGTCCGTCTCCAACAGTTGGAAATCTCCAGCAATAAGGGCGGGTTGACCGCGACGCCAATGGAGCAATCGCCGCCAGGTATTCAACAAGGAATCGGGATCGCTGTTTTGTCGATCGACCGCACGGTTGAGATGGTTTTTGGGAATCGGAAGCCAGGGTTCTTCAGCGGAAGTAAACCCGGCGTGGGGTTGGCTCGAATCCCAAGGCATGGGAGTCCGAGAGCCGTCTCGACCGGGGACTTGGGGATAGAGCGCCTTACCAAAGGGATCGCGAATTTTGTCTTCGGGAATGTCTTTAGGAATTTTCGCTTCCGGAAGCCCCAACTCGTCCCCTTGATAGAGACAAAACGCGCCGGGAAGACACAACAGCAACGCCGCCATCATGTGGTAGAACTCTTCGGGGTAAGGTTGTCCGTTAATAGCTCTTTCTGTCCACTGCGATCGAAGGCGTCCGTAATCGTGGTTGCCCACAATCCAACATTGCCCCCCTTCAGCGAAGTGAATTTGAATGCGTTGTAGAATGCGCCGCATCATGGCCGCCGTCATCGGTTCGTCTTGGAGTAAGGCGCTGTTGTAAACCAGGTGTAAGCGATCGTCTCCTTTGACGTACTGACTCGAGAGGTCGATGGAATCTTCGCAAAGCGTCACCTCGCCCAGCGTCACCACCCCCGAATATCGATCGACCAGTTCGCGAATCGGTTTGAGAGCGTTCAAATTCTCCGGACGGCAAAAGTTATAGCGAAACAGATAGTCCACCATGGGATTGTCTGGGTCGATGCCGTCGGGAAGCGGGACGTATTCCGGTCGTTTGGGATTGTCCCGCAGTTCTCGATCGTGAACGTAAAAATTCACCGCATCCATACGAAATCCATCCACGCCGCGATCGAGCCAAAACTGAGCGCGACTCAACACGGCATCGATGACGTCCGGATTGTGCCAGTTTAGCTCCGGTTGACTGGGCAAAAAATTATAAAAATAATACTGTTGGCGACAGTCATCCCACTCCCACGCACTTTTTCCCATAAATGCCGAGACCCAATTGTTCGGCGGCGAACAGCCATCGGGTTTCGGGTCTGCCCAAACATACCAATCCGCTTTCTCATTATCGCGACTTTTACGGCTTTCAACGAACCAAGGATGTTGGTCGGAAGTGTGGTTCCAAACTTGGTCGATGAGGACTTTTAAGCCAAAAGTATGGGCGATATCTAACAGTCGATCGAAATCCCCCAAATCTCCAAACAGCGGATCGATATCCAACATCCCCGTCACGGCGTAGCCGAAATCGTCCATCGACGCCTCGAATACCGGACAAAGCCAAATAGCATCCACGCCGAGGGAGGCGATATAGTCCATTTTGGTAATAATGCCTTGAAGGTCGCCCATGCCGTTGCCACTCGAATCAAGAAAACTCAACGGCGAAATTTGATAGATGACGGCGTGCTGCCACCACTCGCCGTTATGACGCATATTGTTGGCATCTTCCCAAGTCCAGGCGCGGCGGTTAATAACAGGATGACGCCACCATTGCTCGTCGTTAGTTTGCAGACGAGGGGTTTTGAATTTTTGAACTTTCTGCACGGTTGTCTCCCTCCTCGAAAATGTTAAGGTCGCGACGGTAAGACTTCAGTCGGCCGAAGTAGCGTCGTCGCGACCCTACAATCAGACAGGACTTTCAACAGGCCCCGCCGGAACGGGATATCGGAACACTGCCGCCATCGAAGTTTCTTCGCCGGGAACCTGTTTCGGTTCGACCGAAT
>NZ_JBNGCO010000017.1:0-55702 GCF_049974805.1 Baaleninema sp. | reverse complement strand
TTAATACGGCGATATCTTTTCTAACAAGGGTTTCAGGACTTTTCTGCACCACTAATATCCCGACATTGACCGGCTCGATCGACGCAACCGAAAACACCCATCTTTTCGATAAAATAGGTTTCCCCATTAACGCTGTTTTTCCATGCGGGCGACGCGCTGTTTCACCGCCACCACACTGTCAGGATTGAGGGAAATCGAATCGATTCCGACACTGACGAGAAACGCGGCAAAATCCGGATAGTCGCTGGGGGCTTGTCCGCAAATTCCCACTTTTCGATCGAACTGATGGGCGGTTTCAATCAGGCGTCGCACGTTACGTTTAACGGCGGGATGGCGTTCGTCGAACAAATGCGCCAATTCCGAAGAATCGCGATCGACCCCCAACACCAACTGCGTCAAATCGTTACTTCCAATGGAAAAACCGTCGAATCGCTGGCAAAATTCGTCCGCCAGTTCCACGTTCGCGGGAATCTCGCACATAACATAGACTTGCAATCCCTTTTCGCCCCGTTTCAAACCGTTTTCTGCCATCACCTCCAACACGCGATCGGCTTCTTCTGGAGTCCGACAAAAGGGAATCATCACCAGCACGTTATCTAAACCGATAGATTCGCGCACTCGTTCGATGGCGCGACATTCTAAAGCGAACCCTTCCCGGTATCGATCGCTGTAATACCGAGACGCGCCGCGAAATCCCAACATGGGATTGGCTTCCTCCGGTTCAAACTGCGCCCCGCCGATTAAATCGGCGTATTCGTTGGTTTTAAAATCGCTCATACGGACGATCGCAGGATGGGGATATTGCGCGGCCGCAATTTTAGCAATTCCCCGCGCCAAACGTTCCACGAAATACTCAGTTTTGTCCGGGTATCCCCGGGTCAGTTCTTCAATTTGCTTCCGCGCCGCTTCGTCTTCCAACTCGTCGAACTTCACCAACGCCATCGGGTGAATTTTCACGATGTTATTGACGATAAATTCCATCCTCGCCAAACCGATGCCTTCCGTGGGGAGTTTCCACCAGCGAAACGCCGCGTCGGGAGAGGCGATGTTCGTCATAATTTGAGTTTCCGTCTGGGGAATCTCGTCGAGATCGACTTCCTCCGCCTCAAAATCGAGACATCCCTCGTAAATGTAGCCGCGATCGCCCTCCGCGCAAGAGGTGGTAATTTCCCGTCCGTCGTCGAGGCGGTCCGTGGCGTTTCCCGTTCCCACGATCGCCGGAATTCCCAACTCGCGACTGACGATGGCGGCGTGACAGGTGCGTCCGCCGCGATCGGTGACAATGGCTTTAGCATGTTTCATCACCGGAACCCAGTCGGGATCGGTCATTCCGGTGACGAGAATCGAGTCGTCTTCAAAGCGATCGATCTCCTCAGCCTCTTGAATACAGCAAACTTTCCCGGCGGCGATGGCGTCGCCGATACTCACCCCAGACAACAGGGTTTCGCCATCTTCCTTCAACTGATAGGTTTTGAGGGATTCCGCTGCTTTCTGCGATTGGACGGTTTCCGGACGCGCCTGAACGATATATAACTCGTCCGTTTCGCCGTCTTTCGCCCATTCAATATCCATCGGTTTGTCGTAGTGAGATTCGATGGACTTCACCCACCGCGCCAGTTCGACAATTTCCTCGTCCTCGAGAACGAAGCGATCGCGTTCCGATTTCGTGGTTTCGATGTTTCGCGTGGTTTGAGAGCCACCTTTGGCGTAAATCAGTTTTCGTTCTTTTGTTCCCCGTTTTTTCTCTAAAATGGGTTTTAAATTCGGATCGTCTAACAACGGTTTAAAAACGCGAAACTCGTCCGGCGTGACGCTTCCGCTGACGACGTTTTCTCCGAGTCCCCAAGCGCCATCGATGAGGACGACATGGGGAAATCCGGTATCGGTATCGAGGGAAAACGCCACGCCTGCCGAAGCTTTATCCGATCGCACCATTTTTTGGACGCCTACCGATAAAGCAACTTTCATGTGGTCGAAGCCCTGAGTTTCCCGGTAACTGATGGCGCGATCGGTAAATAGCGAAGCGTAACATTTACGACAGGCGTCGAGAACTTCGTCGTCTCCCGTTAAGTTGAGAAACGTCTCTTGTTGTCCGGCAAAACTGGCTTCGGGAAGGTCTTCGGCGGTGGCGCTACTACGGGCGGCTACGTCCACTTCCTCGGTATTGTACTGTTGGCTGAGTTCGTGATAAGCTTTGCATATTTCTGTCTCGATATCGTCGGGGAATTCCGCGTTGCAAAACAGTCGGCGGATGGCTTTTCCGACTTTGTCGAGGGGTTTGCGTTCCTCGTGTAATTTGTCGAGTTCCCCTTGGATTTGATCGACCAAATCGTTGGCGTCGAGAAACCGTCGATAGGCGTCGGCGGTGGTAGCGAAACCGTCGGGAACGCGAATTCCCCGTTCTTGCAGGGTTTGAATCATTTCGCCGAGGGAAGCGTTTTTCCCGCCGACGATCGACACATCGTTAGAATCGAGCGTTTGGAATTTGCGGATATAGGGATTTGGGTTCGTCATGGTTAAATCGATCGATTGGGTTTTGGTTGGAATAGAAAATACAATAGAAGAGTCAGAAATAAATTCAAAATTAGTCAATTTGATTGCTTTTTTAGCTCTCATTTTTATATTTATTTTATGGTTTTAATACCACAGAAATACAGAGAAAACAGAGCAGTTTGGGGACAAAAATAATTGGTATCAGTTCCGTATTTCTGTCTTTGTATCCTCCGAATTTCTGTGGCAATAGTCAAGACTTAAAGCCTAGTTTAATCTGTTTTTTAAATTAATTATTCCCGGGAATTTCGAGATTATTGATAACCTCTTTCGCCCCAGCTTCGTAGGCTTCTTCTGTCGCTTGCATCTTTTCAAACTGGCTGTCTACTTGTCCGGTTAGCATGACGATGCCGTTGTTTGCAGAGACTTCGACATCTTGATATTCCACCATCGGCGACCAAATCATTTGATTTTCGATATCCTCGACCAGTTCGGGATCGGACTTGGTGACGATCGCCACATCGTAATCCATCAAAATCGGATTCCAATCGTAAAAATAGGTATCGTAACTGAGGAGTTCGTAATCGACTTCAATGTCGTTAATTACCGAGACGACGCCTTCAGACAACGCAGCTAAATCCCCCGCTTCCCACTTCTCGAAATAGGAATCGACGACGCCGTTGAGGGTGACAATACCATCGCTGACCGATATTTCAACATCCTCCGCTTCCAGATAGGGATCGCGGCGCAACGAGGCTTTGATATTTTGCGAAATTTCAGAATCTGCCGGACGCGCTTCCGGTTCGACGTTGATATTGTTTTCCACTTGCCAAATGCCCATCGTATTGCTGGCATCTTGGGCGGCGGCGCGTTTAGCTTTGAGGTTGTCTACGGTTCCGGCGAGGGTGGCGACGCCGTTATCGACGGCCACGGCGATGTTAAAGGAAGAGACGCGAGGATCGTAAAGTAAGGCGTCGTCGATGGCCGCTTCGATTTCGCTGTCGGTGGCGTTGGTAAACGTAGAGTCCCGGGTCATGGTGTCTCGCGCCCAGGCTTCCACTTGCAGTTGTTCGATATCCACGGCGTCGACGCCGGCCACGTAGGCTTTGGCTTCGGCGAGGGATTTTTCAAAGGCACTGCCCACGGCACCGCTGAGGACGACGCGATCGCCGTTTTCCACCGATACGTCGATCGAACCGCTATCGATGCGAACGTCCCATTGCAACGCCTGTCTGACTTCTTCGGCAATTTCACCAGCGGCGCGGGTGTCGGCGGGGTCGATGCGGACGTTGTTCTCGATGTCCGTTAAGCCTTCAACGCCTTTGACGACGCGGGAAACGAGCTGTTTTTCTTGCCAGGATTCCACGGTTCCCCCCAACATGGCGGTACCGTCTTCGACGTCTACGGTGATTTCCCAGGCTTCCGTGGCGGGATCGGCTCTCAGGGCAGCTTGCACGTCTGACACGAGTGCGTCGTTGCTGATTTCGGGGGGTTGCACTTCGATGTTGTTGACGACGGCGCGAACCCCTTTAGTCATTTCAGCGATGCGTTTGGCGCGATCGAACGCCAGTAGGTTGTCCACGGTTCCTGAGAGGGTGACGATTCCTTCGTCCGTTTCCACGAGAATATCGGAAGCGGTCAGGCCGCGGGCGACGCGATACTCGACTTCGATGGCGTTGGTAATTTCACTGTCGTTGGCCGCAGCGTCGGACAGATCGCTGACGGTGCTGTTGGTGGTAACGGCGTCGGGACTGTCGGTTTCGGGGGTCGATCGCTGACATCCGGTCACGGTCAATACGGTAACGACCGTTGCCGCCAGTGGAAAGGTTTTTAGAGATTTCATGGTTCGTTCGATCGTCGAGTCAACATCAAGCTTGTTGGGAGGAGGACGAGACTGATTGAAGCGAGAACACCTCGTTCCGTCGTGGGGATAAAGGTAGGGAAAGATGCGATCGCAAGGGCTGACTTAACGATCGCACCTTTCTACAGACCCCACACCCTCACTCTAAAAAACCCACCACAAACCCACGTCTACCAAAAGAAAGACTGTATTCTCGTTCGATCGAGATAGATGGGGGAATCAACCCAGACAGAATCGGACAATCGCCGGATTCAAGCAAATTGCAAAGAAATGTATCGTTTGGGTAAAAATCTGTTACTGTTGCAAGCAAACAGAGTAACGCTACCGATCGCGTCAACGAAGAGGTTAAAAAAGAGGTCAATAATGCGAATTCTATTTGTCGCGGCAGAAGCAGCCCCCCTAGCCAAAGTCGGCGGAATGGGCGATGTTGTGGGCGCATTGCCCAAATACCTCCGGAAATTAGGACATGACGTTCGCGTCTTTATGCCCTACTACGGCTTTTTGCCCGACAAAATGGAAATTCCCCAAGACCCGATTTGGTGGGGAAATGCCATGTTTCAGTCCTTCGCTGTCTACGAAACGACACTTCCGAAAAGCGACGTTCCGCTTTACCTGTTCGGACATCCTTCGTTCATGCCCCGTCGCGTCTACTACGGAGACGATGAAGACTGGCGGTTCACCCTCTTCGCTAACGGAGCGGCAGAATTTTGCTGGAACTATTGGAAACCGGACATCATTCACTGTCACGACTGGCACACCGGGATGATTCCCGTCTGGATGAACCAGTCGCCGGACATTACCACCGTGTTTACGATTCATAACTTGGCCTATCAAGGACCCTGGCGTTGGTATCTCGATCGAATTACCTGGTGTCCTTGGTATATGCAAGGCCACAACACGATGGCAGCGGCAGTTCAGTTCGCCAATCGCGTCAACACAGTCTCTCCCACCTACGCCCAGCAAATCCAAACGGTGGAGTACGGAGAGAAAATCGAAGGATTGCTCTCCTTCATCAGCGGCAAACTCAGCGGGATTCTCAACGGTATCGACACGGAAAGCTACGATCCCGAAACCGATCCCCATTTGGTGCAGAACTTCACCGCCGACACCATCGAAGATCGCAAAGCCAACAAAGTCGCCCTGCAAGAAGAACTCGGCTTGGAAGTCAACGCCGACACCTTCCTCATCGGTATGGTGACGCGACTCGTCGAACAAAAAGGCATCGATTTACTGCTGCAAATTCTCGATCGATTCATGGCGTACACCGATTGTCAGTTCGTGTTGCTGGGAACTGGCGAACGGTACTACGAGACGCAAATATGGCAACTCAGCACCCGCTATCCGGGGCGCATGGCCAGTTACTTACTCTATAACGACAGTCTCGCCCGTCGCATCTACGCCGGAAGCGACGCCTTTATGATGCCGAGTCGTTTCGAGCCTTGCGGTATCAGTCAAATGTTAGCGATGCGCTATGGTTGCGTTCCCATCGTCCGCCGCACTGGGGGATTAGTCGATACGGTATCTCACCACGATCCTATGGGCGAACAGGGGACGGGATTCTGTTTCGATCGATACGAACCTCTAGACTTGTACACCTGTCTGGTGCGAGCCTGGGAAGGCTTCCGCTACAAGGATCGCTGGCAAACCCTGCAACAGCGGGGAATGCGTCAAGATTTCAGTTGGGATCGATCGGCGTTAGACTACGACAACCTCTATCGCAGCATCTACGGACTTCCCCCGCGCACGATGGAAGATCTGGCCGCCGAACGAGCGGAGAAAGAGGAATCCGAAGCCCAAGCAGAATCAGAAACCAAAGAAGTCGCTGCTAAAGAATCATAGACGGTGTACATTGGTGGTGCGTGACGATTTCTTGGTCTCATTGCGACACCCGATTTTTCAAGTCACGCACCCTACCCGTCTGTTTCCTGTTCCCTTGGATTACGGCATCACCATCGGAATCAAACCGTTTTCGGGAATGTAATCTTGGAACCGCTCGTCTTCAGCGAGAACCGCCACCAAATGCAGGTTCCAATCCGGCTCGGTGGGTAAGTCCACCCAGGGAACGGCGATTTCCAAACATTTGTTCACGGCCACTTTGACGCGGCTTTTACTGGTACGCCAGCCATCGTGTTCGATGGACTGATTCATTTGGTACGACTGACTGATTAAATTCACTTCCAAATGAGTGGCGAAGCGATAGTTCAGCGGCGGCGCGTCCGGTAAATCCCGCAACGGCGCGGGACTGGTGTACATGGGGCGCTGGGGATAGTACCACAACAGATGCAACTCTGAGGGACAATCTTTCCCCGGTTCCACGCCTCGCTTGAAGTCCAAGCGGAGATAGAAGTTTAAGTGGTCTAATCCATACCACAACCGCTGTACGGGACTGCTGCGGTGCATGGTTCCCCGCGAGCCGCCCACGTCGATACGTCCGGCGTGGTCCCAATCCTGCTCGTCTCCCACGCCGTCGATGACGGGATGGATGAAACTTTGCGGGCGCATATCGCCTTTTTTCTCGTGGGCTTCCAGGGGATAGCGCACGTCGTCGGGAATGGGTTCGTTGAGGGCGTGGTAGAGGGCGCCGAGGTGTTCGCGGAACAGTCGATCGAAAATGGCGTCCTGTTCGGAGGAATGACCTTCGCCGAACCACCAGAACCAATCGGAGCCTTCGGCGGCGTAGAGAGCTTCCCAGGCTTCTGGGTTGTTTTCCTCGGTGGCTTCGGGATGGTTGGCCAGGGTTTGACGCGCTCGCGTCAGCATATCCCAGGCTTTGTTTTTGATGGGGTCGCCAATCCAAGTGGTGAAACTTCCATCGACCCAAGAGCCGCTGTGCAGTCGATCGCTCGGGAGGGTTTCGGTGGGGGGGAATCGATCGATAAAGTCCGAGACTGTCACCAGTTCGATCCCGTGATGGTGACTGAGAATCTGGTACAGGGATTCGAGGAAGGGTTTTCCGTCTTCTTTGTAAAACTCCCAGCAGTTTTCGCCGTCGAGGGCGATGGTGACGAGCCAGGGACGCTCTAAACCATCGCCTTCTTGTCGGTGTTTGAGCGATCGACCGATGGCTTCGAGGTGTCCCACCAAATCCGCAGCCGCTTCCTTCGGGGCCATCGACCCGTAAGTAAAGCCGATGAGGTCGGACAAACGGTGATCGCGGAACACGATCGCCAAATCTCCCGCATCGGTTTTCAGGCGATAGGGACGATACAACAACTCTGGCTCAAAAACATTTCCGTTACTGTCGCGGTGGAAGAAATGTTTCTTCGTCCAACCGAGAACCGCTTCGTCCGAACACAGCCAGTTAAAGCCTTGTTTGGCCACATCGTACAAAATCTCGGGACTCACCGATTGTTCGGAAGGCCACAAGCCGCGAGGTTCCCGTCCGAATCGATCGCAATAGAGTTTCCAAGCTTTATGTAAATGTCGCGGAATGTCTTCTTTCCACAAAAAGCGATTTTTGGGAAGTTCCATCTCCGGCACCGCCACCCGACCGGAATTCGTATCCGCCAACAGCGGTAAAATCGGGTGAGTGTAAGGTGTGGTGGTGACTTCGAGCTGTCCCGCCTCCTGCATCTTGCGGTGTTGCGGCACGATGCGCGAGATAATCTCTTTTTGCTTGGACAAGATGCGCTGTCGATCGCTGAGGCTGAAATCTCGTCCTTTTTTCAACCATCCCGCAATATCCGGGTCGTCCCAAAACAGCGGATCGATCCAAGCTAAATTGTGCCACGCCAGCAAGTCGCCGTAATCCCGCTCTTGCCAGTTGTCCAAACACCAAGCAATCCCCTTCTCGTGACGCTCCTCGAACAGTTCCCGATATCGCGGATGGGGGTCGATGAGGGTGTGGTGATTGGCATCGAAAAACCGCTCGAGAACGAAGTGTTTTCCCTTGAGATCGAGCTGGTCGGTCGGCGTCAGCAGCAGCTTAAGATAGGGGTCGAGAGCTTTTCCTTCGGCGTAATCCTCCAGTTGCAAAATCAGCGACGGGACTAAGTTAACCGTCTGGTGCAGCTTGGGATACTTTTCCAGTAACAGAACGAGGTCTAAATAGTCTTTCGTTCCGTGAAGGCGCACCCAGGGAAGGCGATACTGTTCCGAATCGGCGGAACTGGCGGCTCGACTTTTGTAGAGGGGTTGGTGCTGGTGCCAGATAAACGCGACGTAAAGCGGATGTGACATAATCCCGGTGAGTTGCTGTGAAGGATGGAACCCAAATTTATGTTACGTCGAAGCTATAGATAGTACAAAGCCGAGGGGGTACCCCTCGACTTTGACAATACGCGATCGCGTTGCGAGACCAATGCAACGAACGCGATTAAGTCACGCGATTACATCACCTGTTCGACTTCGGCGATTTCGGGGATGTACTCCCGCAGGCGGCGTTCGATACCCATTTTCAGCGTCATTGCCGAACTGGGGCAAGAGCCACAAGCCCCTTGCAGGCGCAGTTTGACGATAGGGCCGTCGATGTCCATCAGTTCGACGTTACCGCCGTCAGCCATCAGATAGGGGCGCAGTTCGTCTAAGACTTTTTCGACGTTTTCTTTAGTGAGTACGAGCGTCTCCATAGTGATGCCTCAGTAGGTGTGTCTGTCGGTTCAGATCGAGAACCGTTCGCATTTTCTCGATTGTACCGTTTTCGTCCCGTCCTTGCGGATCGATCGCCCTCGAGCAAACCTGCTACGCTGAGAAGAGAAAACAATCCTGCCCAGATCGATGAGTCAAGAAGACACTAAGGCGATCGCCCGAGAACTGAAACTCCACGCTGTCATTCTCGGCGGATTCGTCGCCGTGATGTGGGTTGAGGAAATTCTCGACCAATTCGTATTTGGCGGCCAACTCAACGCCTTCGGAATTTACCCCCGCGAACCGGACACCTTGCGGGGGATTTTGTTCATGCCCTTTCTGCACGGCAATTTCACCCACCTGATTTCCAATACTGTCCCCTTTCTCATCTTAGGATGGTTGGTGATGGTGCGGGGAATCCGCGATTTCTTTATCGTCACCGCCGCCGCTATGTTACTCGGCGGGGTGGGGGTGTGGCTGTTCGGCGCACCGGGCATTCACATCGGCGCCAGCGGTGTGGTATTCGGTTATTTGGGCTTTTTGCTGTTGCGCGGCTTGTTCGAGCGCAGTTTTCAATCGATCGCCCTGTCGCTCATGGTCGGATTTTTCTACGGTGGTCTAGTTGGGGGCATTTTGCCCGGACAACCGGGAATTTCCTGGGAAGGCCATCTCTTCGGTTTCCTCGGTGGAATTTTGGCCGCCAAGTATATCTCCCGCAGACCGCATTAATTTTTCAAAATGGGTAAGAAAAAACAGAAGTTTCCCCATTTGTTGGGGTCGAAATGGACGGCGGTGCAGAAAACTTGGGGCTGGCGACATTTTCAAGTGGTCAGTCGTAAAAACGAAGGCGGATTTGTCTTTGCGGAAATGATGGCCTCTTGCGATTCGCAAGTCCGGTTTTGGCTGAACGCGAAAACCCTCAAAAATCGCAGCCAATGGCGTCCGGGTTGGAAGTCGCTACAGGAACAGGAAGAACTGGAGATTCCCCCAGACGTGGAGGTTTTGGAAGAATGGTAGGGCGGCGATCGCGCTTTTTTTAGACCTCGACGATTCTCAAAATTTCTTCTCTGTGCTAGGATAACAAACCCGCAAGACCCTTTCCGATAAAACGACTTAAACTTTAATCTTAAAATTCCTATGTCTCGCTCTTCTTTAAAAACGTACAATAATCCTAAATCCTTAAAACCACCGCTCAAATGGGCGGGGGGAAAACGCTGGTTAGTGAAATACTTACAACCTTGGTGGGAAACCCATCAAGACAAGCGTTTAGTCGAGCCGTTTTGCGGCGGACTGGCTGTCACTTTGGGGTTAAGTCCCCAACAAGCCTTGCTCAACGATATTAATCCCCATCTCATTAACTTTTATACCTGGGTACAAAAAGGCTTAAAGCTCGAAATTCCCACTTGCAACGATAGCGAAGTGTACTATCAACATCGCGAACGCTTTAACGAACTCATCGAACAAAATGCCTACCACCAAAAAGAAGCCGCCGAAATTTTTTATTATTTAAACCGAAGCGGATTTAACGGGTTGTGTCGGTTTAACAAAAAGGGAAAGTTTAACGTTCCGTTTGGAAGGTATAAAACCATTAATTATATAGCTGACTTCAAAGATTATCAAGAGTTATTTGAAAATTGGGAATTTAAAAACCTTGATTTTGAAGAATTAGACATTGAAGATAGTGATTTCATCTATGCCGATCCCCCTTACGACGTGGACTTTCGGCAATATTCCAAAGATGGCTTTGACTGGGAGGATCAAGTACGTTTGGCGAACTGGCTGGCGGATCGATCGAATCCCGTCGTCACCTCCAACCAAGCCACTGCGAGAATTGTCGAACTGTATCGCAATTTAGGCTTTGAAATTAAAACGATCGACGCGCCCCGATTCATTAGTTGCAACGGCGATCGCACCCCTGCCAAAGAAATTTTAGCCTTCAAAAGGCTGTAAGTTAAAATCCCCCCAAGTTCCCCGAATCACAGAAACATCGACAACTGTCTTTTAGAGTTTAATTTTTATAACAAAAGCTTGCGGATTTTGCGATATTATTGTAAGTTGGCTAGAACGAAGTGAAACCCAACAGAGCCAACCCAATGGATAGGGGAAATCCATGGCTAGAAATACGGGAACCGGGGCAGTATTAGAAAGCATGATTTTGCCGAGTTTGTACCGGGGAAAATACGCCTGCGAAACCCAGAAAATCATCGGAACTCGACCGGGAGGAGGCCGCCATAAAATCGATGCCGTTGCCACCTCACTGCATTCTCGCCAACAATTTCTAATTTCATTAAAATGGCAACAATCGGGGGGAACCGCCGAACAAAAAGTTCCCTTTGAAGTAATTTGTCTTCTCGACGGCATGCGTCAAAGCAGCGGTCGATATCAAAAAGCCTATTTAGTCTTAGGCGGTGAAGGCTGGTCGTTACGCGAATTTTACGTCAGTGACGGCTTAAAAGAGTATATCGACTATCATCCCTATGTTCGCATCGTAACCTTAGAAAAATTCGTCGCCTTAGCCAATTCCTCCCAACTCTAATCGGCGAGTTGCGTTCGGTTTGAATGAATAAGGCGTTGCAGTTTAAGAATTTTTTAAAAGTCAGTTCTCTTGACGTCCGTGCAAGGTGTGATATAGTCGTGTCCGAGTCGATCGCCGAACCTTGAAAGCTATTTCGTATCGATGAATACTAATTTCAACAGCCAACTCAACTCCGAGGAAATCAAGACTTTGATTTCTCAATTTTCTGCGGATGACGTACTGGAGTTGAAAGAAAGTTTGGAAGATTGGTTAGAGTCTACCGCCACCGTATCGAGTGAAGAGGCGGGATTGTCGGAATTGGGAGAGGGAGAGCAAGTCAGCTAGTTCTCGTTTTAACCCGTTTTAGCTTTCTGCTTGCGTTGGCGGCTGTCGCGATTGCGATCGTTCTCTTTTCTAGTATATTCAATATAATCGTAAAACTTTTTCGGCATCGGAATTTTCTGCGGTGGTAGACTTTCATCGACCGTTTTCAAATATCGGATGAATTCTTGACCCAGAACCTCTCCGAAAATCGTGGGAACAGCGTTCCCCACTTGCTTGTACTGTTGCGCTTTCGTTCCGCAAAATCTCCATTGAGGGGGAAATCCTTGCAGTTGTGCGACTTCCTGAAGCGTCAACCGTCTTAACGAACCATCTTTGAGGCGAATCCAATCTTGAGATGACGAACCCGTGACAGTTCTCGCCGGAAGTTGGGTATCGGCGATAAAGGTACCTTGTCGATATCCCCAATGTCCGCCGGGTCGCGTCGATTCCACAACTCCCGAACTTTTCAAGCCAGATCCTTCGGGAATATCTTTTAACTTTTGTGCGAGTTCTGGTGTCGGTCGAATCCAGTTATCTGAATTGGAATCGGCGTATTGTTCGAGAAATTCTCCCAGGCTTTTCCAAGGTTTTAAGGGTTGATGGAGTAAATCCAGTTGAACGGCGTCCCCTGCTTTTCTGGAAAACGTGGCTGGGGGAAATAATGGTGCAGTTCCATGTTTGACTCCCATGATAAAACAGCGAACTCGTCTCTGAAAAGCGCCGTAATCTGCTGCGTTGAGTAAATCGACGCGACAGGAGTAGCCGATGGCTTCAAAGGATTCGATTATCGTTTTAATGACACCGCCGGGAATGCCGTTTTTGTCTTTGGCGGTGACGAGTCCTCGGACATTTTCAAATAGAAAACATTTGGGTTGCAGTTCGTCTACGATTCGGACAAATTCTAGAAATAATTGCCCTCTGGGGTCGAGGACACTTTGCATTTTTCCAGAACTGCTAAAGGTTTGACAGGGTGGACCGCCGACAACGAGATCGATCGATCGTCCTTGCGATAAGTCTTGTCCTGAGAGTTTGGTAATATCGCCAGGGACAATTTTCGTATGTTCGAGAAATGTGCGATTTTTATGTTTGATGGGAAGTTGTTGTTTTTGGTTTTCTCGTAGGGTTTGACAACAGACTTCTTCTACGTCGTTGGCACCGACGACGGTAAAGCCAACTCGTTCTAAGCCGATATCTAAACCCCCGGCACCGGAAAACAGGCTGACGACTGTAAAATTAGACATCGATGTTATTCGCTCAAAAACTGACTGATCTCTTCTAGCCCATGTTCCCAGAATACAATATGACCCGAGGATATCAAAGATTCAACCTCTGAAATTGGTATGAATCCCGCCAAAACTGCACCAAACACGAAATTTTCACCAAAGGAATTTTTCCACTCTTGCGCTTTGTCGCGACATTCCTTGATTCGTTTAAAGGCATCGATGCGAACGCCAATCGCTTTCGCTTCGAGTAGCATTAACTTTTTGCTTTTTTTGAGACGGATTGCAAAATCTGCTTTTTGGATGTTGTGTCCTTGAACCCTACATTCTCGCGAATACTGTCCGGGCAGTAAATCCGTAATTTTACGGATAGTTGTTCGAGATGCAACTTCTATGTATCCGGCTTGAGAAATGGCTAATGCAATTTGATTTTCTTGTAAATCCTTTCTCCAGTTCCTGAAAGCTGTGATTGAATTTTGATTTCCAATTAACGAGCAAGTCCATTGTTTAGCATAATGCCGAGCCAATTGAAGTTGTTCGCGATCGAGGTCAGTATTATGCCACACAAAACGGTTGCGATCGAGGTTGTTTGAAATAATATTTGCAATACCAGGGGCAAGTTTTATTAGTCGCGAATATTGAAGTCTAGTTTGAATTTTTTGATGTTCATAATTAGCAGTTGTACGAAGTCCGACTAGCTGACCTAACTTCATTTGACTTAAGCAAGGAATCGTACAATATCTTAATATTTTAATAATTCGACTATCTTCCAGAATACAAGATTCAGTTATAAACTGAAAGCCGTGAGTTAAATCTTCTGCAATATCGTAAATCTCATCGCATCGATCGGCTGCATCTACATAAAGCTGCTGAGCCATGTCAAAATAGATTTCAACTTCGCGATTCTCTGAAATTTTACAGTTTTCTTGATAGTTCATTGCAATCGATCGATAACCTAAAAAGGTCAGGCAGAGCCTCTTCAGACTCCACCTGAAAACAAGACGGCGACAAACTACCGACTCAATAACTTCGGTAAACGGAAAAGTTTCAATCCACCTGAAAGCGTTTCTCGAAACGAACCGTTGAAATTGTCGATGTAGGTAAACAACACCGGAACCACCACCAGCGTTAACATCGTCGAAGTGGAAAATCCGCCAATGACCGAAATCGCCATCGGGGAACGCACCTCGCCGCCAGCACCCAACTCCAAGGCAATGGGTAACATTCCCGCAATCGTCGAAATGGCGGTCATGAAAATCGGACGCAATCGCGATACTCCCGCTTCTACAATGGCTTTGAATTGCGGTAAACCTTGCTTCTCGTTGGCTAAGGCGCAATCGACGAGGAGAATGGCGTTTTTCGTCACTAATCCCATTAATAAGACGATGCCGATGAGGGCAAATAAGCCCAGTTCTTTTTGAGCGATTAACAAGCCTAATAACGCTCCGCCGATGGACAAGGGTAACGCTACCAAAATCGTTAAAGGATAGAGGAAGTTGTTGTATAACAACACCAGAATGGCGTAAATACACAACACTGCAAACGCTAACGCTCCTAAGAAACGACTGAATACGTCGATCATGATTTTGGCGTCGCCCGATGCCTGTTGGTATACTCCAGGGGGTAAGGGATTCATGGCGGGGAGGGCTTGCACGGCTTCGACGGCGTCGCCGAGGGAAATGCCCTGTAGGTTGGCTTCGATCGCCACTTGACGCGATCGATCGAATCGATCGATCTGGGCCGGACCGCTACCTAACGTAATTTGCGCCACAGACGACAACGGCACCAACGACCCCGATTGAGTGGGAATTTCTAACGTTCGCAAAGTATCCAAATCGTGGCGGTAAGGTTCGGCAATTTGCACGCGAATCGGAATTTGACGATCGGGTAAGTCGAATTTGGCTAAGTTGGCTTCGATGTCTCCGAGAGTGGCTAAATTGGCAGTTCGGGCGATCGACTGCACGGAAACCCCCAAATCTGCCGCCCGTTCCACATCCGGTTTAATCAAAATCTCCGGTTTCACCAAACTGGCACTGGATGCGACTTCCACCAAACCGGGAATCTCCCGCATTTGGCTTTCGAGGTCGTTCGCCGCTTGCATCAACGCCTCGGGATTGTCGCTTTTCAGGACGATCGAAAGGTCTTTACTGCTACCGCCAGCCCCCGAGGATTGGAAGCTAATTCGTGCGCCGGGAACTTTCGCAAAATCCGGGCGAATCTGTTCTTCATATTGTTGCTGGTCCACCTCGCGATCGCCCTTGGGTTTCAAAATTGCCGTAATCGTGGCTTCGTTGACGCGACTTTCCGAACCGCCGCTACCGAGGGTTATAAATACGTTTTCTGTAGCGGGATGTTCGAGGAGAAGACTCGTGAGGCGATCGCTCACCGTCTCCGTTTCCTGCAACGTCGCCCCTGGCGGGAGTTCCACGTTCACCGTACTAATCCCCTGGTCGCCTTCGACGAACAGTCCTTTGGGAATATACGGCACTAACTGCAAACTGCCAATGAAGAACACCACCGCAATTAATAACGTGGTGATGCGGTTGCGTAACGCCCAGGTGAGAACGCGGCGATAGGGACCCGGTTTCGGCGAGGGATTCATCCTATCTGGTTGGCAAATCGCCGAGGCTTTGGGTTTGAGGAGATACGCCGACAGCATCGGCGTCATCGTCGTGGCCACCAACGTCGAGAACATGGTGGACACCGCCACCGTTACCCCAAACGGTTGGAAAAACTGACCGGGAACGCCGCCCATGAACGCCACGGGCATAAATACGGCGACAATGGTGGCAGTGGTGGCGACGACAGCTAAACCGATTTCGTTGGCGGCATCTAACGCCGCGTTAAAGGGCTTTTTGCCCATTTTGAGGTGGCTGTCGATGTTCTCGATCATACAAATGGCGTCATCGACGAGGTTCCCCACCGCCAACGCTAACGCCAACAGGGTCATGCCGTTGAGGGTGTAGTTCAACAGTTGCATCACCATGAAGGTGGGAACGATCGACAGCGGTAATGCCACCCCGGTAATCAGGGTTGCCCGCCAGTCGCGGAGGAAGAAGCCGACGGTGATGGTGGTGAGGAGACAGCCAAAGACGAGGGCATCGATCGAGGCTTGGTAGGAATCGCGAATTTCGTTGGCGCGGGTGAAAATCAGATCGATGGCAATGTCGTCGGGGAGAACGCCGGAGGTGAGTCGTTCCACCTCTTGACGCACTCCTTCTTCAACGGACACTAAACTGGTTCCGGTACTCCGCAATACGGAGAACGCCACCACGTTTTCTTCTCCGTCGCGGGTGGCGAACTTCGCCATTTGTCGGGGATCGGCGAAACTATCTTCGACTTTCCCCAAACTGGAAAGGGGAACGGAACCGCCGCTGGGGAGAACGATGCGATATTGTTGCAAGTCTTCTACGCTGGGCGCACTTCCCAGGGTGCGGATGCTTTGTTCTTGACCCCCCGCTTCCGAACGTCCGCCGGAGAGGTTGGTGTTGAAGGCGCGAATTTGGTCGTTGACTTGGGTGGCGGTGATGCCTAATGCTTGGAGGCGTTGGGGGTTCAGTTGCACGCGAATTTCACGATCGACCCCTCCCGTGCGTTGAATTTGCGCCACGCCGGATACTTGCAAGAGGGCGCTGCTAATGTTGCGATCGACCAGTTGACTGAGTTCTTCAACCGAACGTTGGCTCGATCGCACCGCGTAACTCATAATCGCACCCCCTGCGAACTCCAACCGCTGCACGATGGGTTCGTTAATATCCTGGGGTAAATCCTGGCGAATTTGCGAAACGGCGTTGCGAACGTCGTTGGTGGCGCGATCGGTATCGGTTCCCAAATCGAAGTTAATCGTTGTCACCGATACGCCGTCGTTGACGGTGGACTGCAACTCGTCGATATTTCCCAATCCGGCGACGGCGTCTTCAACTTTCTGCGTCACCTGAGATTCCAGTTCCGCCGGACCCGCCCCCGGTTGGGTGACGGTAATTTGCACCACGGGAACGTCGATGTTGGGGGTGTTGTCGATTCCGAGGCCGAAAAACGAGGCCATCCCCACGAGACTGAGGATAATAAATAGAACGAGGGTAGGAACGGGACGTTTGACAGACCAGGTGGAAAGGCTCATGGTTTCTGGAGATGAGGGGGGCGAGGAGATGGGGAGATGAGGGGATGATGAGGTGAGGAGATGGGGAGATTTCACATCATCACATCATCCGGTTGTCGCATCATCGGGTTACGGTTCGCGATCGACGATCGCCACCAAATCGCCGTCTTTGAGGTATCCTGCACCAGAGACAACGACGCGATCGCCTGGGTTTAAACCGCTGAGGATTTCGATTCGCGATTCCGTGAGGGTTTCGCTGTTTCCGAGGACTTCGCCCACTTCCACGGTTACGGCGGTGACGGTGTTATCCGGGTTGAGGCGGAAGACGCGGGCGGTGGCGTCGGCTTGCGGAACGATCGCGCGGGCGGGAATCGTCAACCCTTGGACGGTGTTGGTGGTAATCTCCGCTTTTAGGAACATCCCCGGACGCAGTAAATCGCTGGCGGGTAAGTCGATTTCGACGGTGGCTTCGCGACTTTGGGGGTCGATCGTCGGTAAAATCTCTCGAACTCGTCCGCGCAAGTTAATGCGAGAGTCGGCGTCTGAGGTGATGGTGACGGGAGAACCCGGACGAATTAACGGAAGTTGCGTTTCGGGGACGGTTAACTGTAACTCTAGCTGTCCGTCGGCGATGAGGGTAAACAACTGTCCCGAGGGACTGGTGACATCTCCCACGCGGGCGTTGCGTTCGGCGATAATTCCGCCTTTCGGCGCGAGAACGCGGGTTTGGGCGATGCGAGTTTGCAATTCTTGGACGACGGCGCGATTGTTCTGCACCCCAGCTTCGGCGTTTCCGACATCCGCTTGAGAAGCGTCGATTCCGGCGATGGCGCTGTCGAGTCTGGCTTGGGCGCTTTGCACGTTGGCTTCGGCGTTGGCGACGTCGGCTTTCGCACTTTGCACGTCGGCTTCGGCCACTTGCAAGTCTTCGATGGCTTTGTTGTATTCCTCTCGCGCCGTCCGCACGTCCGTTTGACGCAGTTCTGCTTCCTGTTGGCTGATGGCACCTTGGGCGGCGAGGCGGTTGTAGCGATCGACTTCCCGTTGGGCTTGTTCGAGGTTAGCTTCGGCTTGGGCGATGGCGGCTTTGGCGCGATCGCGGTTGGCTTCGGCTTGCAGAACCCGGCTTTTGGCTTGCAACACGCCAGTTTTGGCCTGGGCGAGATCGGCTTGGGCTTGGCGGCGCGTCGATTCGGCTTGGGTGATGTCGGCCACGGCGCGATCGACTCCCGATGTGGCTGAATCGACTTGAGACAGCGCCCCGGCTAACTGGGCTTGCAACACGGAATCGTCGAGGAGGGCGAGGACTTCTCCGGCTGCGACTCTGTCGCCTTCCTCCACCCGCACGTCTACGATTTGCAATCCGGTAATTTGGGGCAAAATCGGCAGCAAATCGTAAGCTTGGACGGTTCCCGTGGCGGTGAGAGTCCGCGCGACGGATTCGGCGGTGACGGGGGCGACGGTAACAGTTTGGGTGGGGGCGGTTTCAGTTTCCTGGGCTTCGGCGGGGGCGTCGGAAGGTTTCCCTGAGAGAAGCTGTCCGCCTACTGTGGCGAGGACGATTCCCACGCCAACCCCGACGAGGATCGATCGCCAACCGCCCAATCGTGGGGGTTGCGGTTCGGGTTCGATGGGTTGAAAGTCGTTGTTGGGGGGAATGTCGGTTTGGGGAGGGTTGCGATCGGGTTGGGAGGATACGTCGTAACTCACGGCCTGACTCTTGTTAGGGGTTGGGATTCTTGAAGGGTTCGTGTTAAACGAGGGTTTTATTAAGAATTGTTGCTTTCATTATAAAGGAGTCGATCGATATAAAGGTGGACTGGGGCGCGATCTCTGGGGCGGTCGATCGAAAATTTTTTCTTTTATCATAAAACGGCAAATAAGTCAACGCTTAAAGCGAGTGAATTCACGAAAATTAAATAATAGATGACTCTAGATCCCCGGCATCTCCAAGATGCCGGGGATCGGGTATGGAAAGTATCGATTGGAAATTTGGCGGCAAACCACTTAATCCTCCAGCAACTCTTCTATTCTTGCTTTTAATTCCATCAAATCGGGATGTTGAGTAAGATCGAGTCGATCGATCGCCCATTCAAAAAAACTCGACAGAGAAATGTAGTGCGATCGTTGTCTCTGCATTTCTTTTTGAAGGTCTTTTCCGTGGAACCAAATCAAATAGCGGTTTGCTTCCCAAAATTCATCCTGACTAAAATCGTGTTGATAAAAAGTTAAACGGTGTTGGAAATTTTCAGGTGTTACTGAAAGCGCCGCCTGTCTAAATCGATCGACCAATTCTAACCTCTATTTTTGCAGTCTTGAAGCGTCAAAGACTCCGGAAGTTTACCACTGCCACCTGCCCAAGTCGTTTTGAGTTGTTCGCGAGCTGCACTGGTTTGCAATAAATCCCCCAAAGCCCAACGTACAGCCTGGTAGAACTTTAAGCTTTTTGCACTCGTTTCAATCCAGTCGGCGATCGCTTCAATACCAGGCGAATCTCCATGTCCCCATTTCGATGCAGTCTCAAGTTTTTCTTGAAATTTTTCTCTCCAGTATTGATGGATTAAAATCGGATCTAAAAGATAATTTTCGATGCCAGAACGATACGTGGTGATAACCCTCCGACTTCTCCTCCTATTGCCCAAATGGAGTAATTGACTGTTTGGGGTAGGTTGGACATCGAAATCTCGATCTCGAAAAACAATATATTTCTGATTTTTGGGTTCTTCTGGAAAAAAGTATCCCTGAGCAAATATAGAAAAGGTAAACTTTCCACCTGCTGAGACAATCGTGCATCGATCTGCCGCTATTTCTTCCGTTATTTTGGACAGTAATCGATAGTCCAAGCTAGTTTGCTTCCCTTCACAAAAAAAGAAAAATTCCACGACTAACAACACTCACGCTCACACCTCAAGACGAATAATATGAGATTCTGGGACAAGTTGTTCGATATAATCCGAATGAGTGGTAATGATAAATTGGTTGTTTTTACCCAGCTTGGGCAAAGCTCTTAACAAGGCTTGTTGCATGGGTGGATGTAAGTGCAATTCCAACTCGTCAATCAAAATAACTGAATTGTGGATATTCCAACTTGCAAAATCCATCAATATAGGAAATATTGCCCGTTCTCCTCCTGACATTTCTGAAATTTCATACTGATTTTTACCATCATAGAGATAAAACCAAGGCTCGCTTAAAATATCGTCAATTTCAGCTCGCGGTACTGGCCCTTCAAAACTTCGTTCTGGAAACACAGTTTTATAGGCTTGTTCGATCTCGGCATATAAATCCTTCTGTCCGGGGCGTAGCTCTCGAATTTTTCCGCCTACTAAATCCTGATGAAATTGTCGCCACTTTGACAATCTATCTCGCAAAATATCGTTAGTAATTTCAATCTTGTTTTGGGGGTTTTCAGGCGTCAAGCTCGTGGAAGTTCTCTGTTCGGTGTACCAAAGGATCGTACCCACTTTTTTAAACACTTGGAATCCTTCAAAACGAACCAGTTGTTTCGCATATTCTCGTCCTTTAAACTGAAATAATTCCGCCGCA
Source organism: Baaleninema sp. (assembly GCF_049974805.1). Taxonomy (NCBI): domain Bacteria; kingdom Bacillati; phylum Cyanobacteriota; class Cyanophyceae; order Oscillatoriales; family Oscillatoriaceae; genus Baaleninema; species Baaleninema sp. The sequence continues at coordinate 35,081 of NZ_JBNGCO010000017.1, read as the reverse complement.
GTATTCGCCTGCACTTTAATATCTTTCCATTGGAGATTCACCCTATGCTGAGCGGCAGGAGAATGTAAATCGCGTCCCATCTCCTGTAATTTTTCCTGAAATTCGCGAACTGCCTGAATTTCCGTAGACGAAAATTGGACTTGCATTTCAACTTCTGGCGCAAACCTTCCCCAGTTTTCTCCTAAAAGTTCGTAATAAAAACCCGGCCATTCTAATTCAGTCACATTTCCCAATCGTCCCGTCGCGACTCCTAGCGTGGCTGCAATTGCTTGTAAAACACTAGTTTTTCCCGCACCATTGTTTCCGATTAAAACAATGAGGTCTCGTGCCAATCCCGTTTCGGGATCTGTAAAATCCAATATGGGAGAATTGCGAAATTTTTTAAAATATTTGAGTTGAACTGACTGAACTTTCATGGGTGTAGTTTTTTTAAAAATACGAGTTTTCTTCAAAGATTTATCGTTGGGTGCAACGTGGCAACACGATCGCGTGTTAAATCGAGATCTTCGGCTACCTCAGTCAGCGGTGACTGTTAAAAAAACACCGATAACGGCACAGATTCTTCGGCTTCCGCGTCCCGTGTCAAGCTATCGGACAAAAACTGAATGAGATCGCGCTTTTCGTCAGGACTTAACTCCAGAAGTGTCGCTTTGAGTTCGGCAAGTGTCATAAGAAAACAAAGAACCCTTAACCTCAGTGTACTGTAGTCGCTGCGTCTTCCTCGCCTCCAGCAGTACGTTAGGGAAAAAACCGAATGGATTTGGAATTTCTAACCTGTGCGATCGATCCCCCCATTCGCTACACCCCCAACGAAGCAAAAAAAGACGAGATCGCTTCCCCAGACGATCGATCGAACCCCCATTTTCCCAAAATCCCCGACGGCTACCCCTCGATAGGATCGATCGAAGTCATTACACTGTGTTAAGAAGAGAAGCCGTCAGAGTCCGACCCTCTGACCCTCTTCTGCTGCTGACACCTTAAGAAAACGTGCCATGCTGGATTTGAACGCCACCTTCGACAACCAACCGTCCGCATCCGACGACGCCCAAACCGCGCCGCAGGCGAAGTCTGACGCCACACCGCCTAACCTGGCATTCGTCCAGCGTCACAACGGTTCCATTCCCCAAGACATCGCGCAAATGCTGGAAATCTTGGGGTACAATTCAATCGATTCCCTCATCGATGCGATCGTTCCCGCCCAAATTCGCCTCAAACAACCCCTCAACCTCCCCCAACCCCTCAGCGAAGCCCAAGCCCTACAACAACTGAGATCGATCGCCCAAAAAAACCAAATCTTCCGATCCTTCCTCGGAACGGGCTACCACGACTGCATCACGCCCCCCGTCATCCAACGCAACATCCTCGAAAACCCCGGTTGGTACACCGCATACACCCCCTACCAAGCCGAAATCGCCCAAGGAAGACTCGAAGCCCTCCTCAACTTCCAAACCATGGTGATAGAACTCACGGGGATGGAAATCGCCAACGCCTCCCTCCTCGACGAAAGCACCGCCGCCGCCGAAGCCATGAATCTCAGTCTCGGCGCGTCCAAATCCAAAGCCAACGCCTACTTCGTCGATGCAGGCTGTCATCCCCAAACCCTCGAAGTCGTCAAAACCCGCGCCAACCCCCTCGATATAGAAGTCATCGTCGGCGACTGGAAAACCTTCGACTTCAGCACTCCCGTTTTCGGGGCCTTGTTGCAATACCCCACCACCACCGGGGCAGTTTGCGACTACCGCCAGTTTATCGAAACCGCCCACGAACAGAAAGCGATCGTCACCGTCGCCGCCGACCTTCTCAGCCTCGCCCTCCTCACCCCTCCCGGCGAATTCGGCGCAGACATCGCCGTCGGAAATACCCAACGCTTCGGCGTTCCCCTCGGTTACGGCGGACCTCACGCCGCCTACTTCGCCACCCAACAAACCTACCAACGCAAAATACCGGGGCGCATCGTCGGCGTGTCTAAAGACGCCAGCGGAAAACCCGCCTTGCGTTTAGCGTTGCAAACCCGCGAACAACATATCCGCCGTGACAAAGCCACCAGTAACATCTGTACCGCCCAAGTTCTCCTGGCGGTGATGGCGTCGATGTATGCGGTGTATCACGGGCCGGCGGGTATCCGTCACATTGCCGAAACCGTCCACCAACGCACCGTTATGTTAGCCGAAGGCTTGAAACGGTTGAAATTCAGCCTCGGCGAAACCGCCGTTTTCGACACTCTCACCGTCAACGTCGGTTCGGCGGATACCATTGTGCAACGGGCGGCGAAAAACTACATCAACCTTCGCAAACTCAACGACACCCAAATCGGCATCAGCCTCGACGAAACCACCACCGACGCCGATTTAATGGATTTGTGGCAAATCTTCGCCGACAGCGACGAGTTACCCTTTACCCTCGACGAGGTTCGCCAAGTCGCCGCCGCCTCCGACTCCAACTTGGCGAAGTCTCCCTTACGACGACAAACCCCCTATCTCACCGATGCGGCGTTCAATCAGTACCACTCGGAAACCGAGTTACTGCGTTACCTGCATCGTTTGGAAACCAAGGATTTGTCCTTGACGACTTCGATGATTCCTCTGGGATCTTGCACCATGAAACTCAACGCCACGGCGGAAATGCTACCCGTCACCTGGCCTGAGTTTGGCAAGATTCACCCCTTCGCCCCCAAATCCCAAACCCAGGGCTATCAGTTAATGTTCCAACAACTCGAAGCCTGGTTAGCGGAAATTACTGGATTTGCGGCGATTTCGCTGCAACCCAACTCGGGCGCCCAGGGAGAATACGCCGGATTGCAGGTGATTCGCGCCTATCACCACCATCGCGGCGACAGCCAGCGCAACGTCTGTTTGATTCCCGAATCCGCCCACGGAACGAACCCCGCTAGTGCGGTGATGTGTGGGATGAAGGTGGTGTCGGTTCGTTGCGATAAAGCCGGAAATATCGACCTGGCGGATTTGAAGAAAAAGGCGGAGAAACATGGGGAGAAACTGGCCGCGATTATGGTCACCTATCCGTCTACTCACGGCGTTTTTGAAGAAAGCATCGTTGAAGTCTGCGACATCGTTCACCAATATGGCGGTCAAGTTTATCTCGACGGGGCAAATCTCAACGCCCAAGTGGGACTCTGTCGTCCGGGGGATTACGGGGCGGACGTTTGCCATTTGAACTTACACAAAACCTTCTGTATTCCCCACGGCGGCGGCGGCCCGGGAATGGGGCCGATTGGCGTGGCGCAGCATTTGACGCCGTTTTTACCGGGTCATTCGGTGGTGTCGCCTCACGGTGAAACGAATTCGGAGGCCATTGGTGCCATTTCCGCCGCCCCCTGGGGAAGTGCAAGTATTCTGCCGATTTCTTGGACGTACATCGCCATGATGGGGGCGCAGGGGTTGACGGAGGCGACGAAATTGGCGATTCTCAATGCCAATTACATGGCGCGTCGGTTGGATGCGTTTTATCCGGTGTTATATAAAGGAGAGTCGGGGTTGGTTGCCCACGAGTGCATCCTCGATTTTCGTCCACTTCGCAAGTCGGCGGGGATTACGGTGGACGATGTGGCGAAACGGTTGATGGATTATGGGTTTCACGCGCCGACGATGTCTTGGCCGGTGGCGGGGACGATGATGGTGGAACCGACGGAAAGCGAGTCGAAAGCGGAGATCGATCGCTTCTGCGAGGCGATGGTGGCGATTCGCAGTGAAATCGAAGCCTTGGAATGGGGCGAGGTGGACGAGTCGAACAATTTGCTCAAAAACGCACCTCATACGGCAGAATCGTTGATGTCGGACCGTTGGAACCGTCCTTATTCTCGGGAAAAGGCGGCGTATCCGGCGCCTTGGACGCGGGAACATAAGTATTGGGTTCCAGTCAGTCGCATTGATGCGGCGTTCGGCGATCGCAATTTGGTCTGTTCCTGTGTGGGGATGGAGGCCTATGCTGAAGAGACTGAGGCGGAGGATGTAGAGGACGACTTCGACGCTGATTTTTAGGGTCGAAATGGCGTAAGGTTTTGGGGTGGGTCTTCCCGCCCCAGAAGGGGGACAGTATTGGGTTGACAGTATAAGATCCCCGGCATCTTAGAAATGCCGGGGATCTGGAGGAAACCACTTACTATTACTTGTATGGATTTCCCTCTTTTTCGATTAAATAACGGAGTTTATCTCTGAAATAGCAAAAACTAGGCGATCGATTCTTGTCTATATTCATTTCAAGAGTAATTGTTTTCGCCCAAATTGTTTTCTGCTCGCCAATTTTTTGCCCTCCTAATTTCGATAAAGATTGAGAGCCGCCAGGATATACTGCATCAGCGAGTTTTTCCCAAGCTCCACAAATTTCATCGTTTTCATAGGAATTCAAAATAGAATCTTTTGCGTTTGGATAAGCTGCTTTAATTGCATCTAGATCGCCTAAATACCAGGCTTCTCCTTCTTCAATAGCAATACAGAAGTATGTTTCGGGCTTATCCGAACAGTTATCTAAACACTTTATAAGTTCTTGCCTAAATCTATGAAGACATTTATCATCTAGATCGCAAATTACGATAAGTACAGCCGAGTAGTTACTTTTTGAATAGGCGCGAAATGTCTTCCCATAGCCTTGAATAAGTTTCGGAAGCCGATCTAGCAAAATTCTTTTTTGTGCATCAGAAGATGGCTTTAAATTTTTAGGAATCTGCCCAACTCCTTTGTATGAATGAATGTAATACGTATGATTTTCTCCGATTATTTTGGGAACGAGAATATCGAGAGCATACTTTCCAGAAATATCCTCTACCAGAATCTCAAAATGCATTGTTTTTACGATCGATCTAAGTAGTCACTATACCAAAGACTACCCAGAGGCAATCCTTGATTGACAAGATTTTGTATAAGCGGATCTTCACTGGCTCGCTTAATCTGAGAAAAGCCATCTTGTCCTTTTTCTAACACCCAGACTTCTTTAGGTTCTAAGGCATCTACAAAATAGGGCTGATGTGTAGTAACAAATACTTGCGATCGACCTCGATAACCTGTGGCGTGTTCTCTAAACTCTTGAGCCAGGGTTTCTAACAGTTTATGATATAAGCCGTTTTCGGGTTCTTCTATGCACAAAAAAGGGGGAGGAGTCGGGTCTTCTAAAAGTAACAGGTAAGCAAAAATTTTTAAGGTTCCATCTGACATCTGTTGAACGTAAAATGGGTCTTGAAATCCTCGTTCATTGAATTTCAATAATAATCTTCCATCTGGACTTTTTTCGGTACTAATTTTTTCGATTCCAGGTATTTTTTTTGATATTTTATTCAGAACAGATTTAAACTTTTTACTATGTTCTCGCTCCATAAACTGCACGACGTTCCCTAAGTTGTCGCCGTGAATATTCAGACGTTTTTGCGGGCCGGCTAAAGGAAGACTGCGAGCAGCATCTGGCGTGAAGTAACTCAAATACCAATTCTCAACAAATTGTCGAAACAAAGAAATTCTAGGATGCTGTTTTAAAGCTCCTAACGTTGCAATCCCTAATTTTCTTTTATCATTCAATTCAACAACTTCAGTTTCTTTGCTCTCTTCTCGATCTTCATCTTTTTTGATTTTTTCAATTAAGTTAAATAGATCGAAATCTCCCGTATCTTCTTTGACTTGTTTTCCCTCTTCTTCGCCTTTCCAAGCAATACCTTCTCCATTGTTTAACATCAAAAAGGAAAACGGCCATCCGGTCTTTTGTCCTTTGCGTCTTTGCCTGAGTCTCTCTCGTTGTACATAAGGTCGCTTTTCAGAATCGAGATCGATCGCCAACTCGTAAGTAATCGGTCGGGCTTTGCTATCTTCTTTATAGTAGATTTCAAATTCAATCGCCCCTTCTTGTCCTTGCGATCGTATCTTCTCAAATCCGCCACGTCCTCGGGCATCACAAGCTTCTTCTACACCACTTTTCAGGCAATCTGACAGAAAGCCAAAGGCATCGAAAAGAGTACTTTTGCCGACCCCATTTTTGCCAATTACTGCTGTCATTGGCGTAAGAGGATCTACTTTTTGTGTGTTCCACAATTTTCCTAAAGTTATGTTTTTTAGCGTCCTATAGTTTTTTATTTTAAAACCCTGAATTCCAGCCATTGCCAAAAATGAGGAACGTTGAAAATAGAGATACTTTTAGGATGCAATCGATTATTGAAATGGGTTGGGGATTGCTGACCTGCCTCGTAACGGATAGACTATAGACTTACGGATAGATGATATCGTCTACCTTACTAGATGCTGGGGTATATGGCAATTCGATCGATCGCGTTGAGTGCGTCGGTTGTCCTGCTGACGGGATGTTCGGCGGCGATGGTTCCGGATTTGGAAGATCTCGCCGGGGAACCGGCTTCGTCGGCGGAAGTGGTGGCGGAGGAATCGGTGGCTTTGATGACACCCACCCCTACACCGTTGACGACGGGAAACGCAGCGTTAAATGGTTGGGAATTCCGGGTGACGGACGTGGCGTCGCCGGGAAAATCCTATCGCGGTCAGTCGGCGGTGTATAAGGCGGAAGACAGTTGGACGGTGGTATCGGTGGGGATTAAAAATGCCCATAGCGACCCCCAGGAGGCTCAGGACGCGCCGTTTTTGCTGTTTTTGGCGAAAGTTGTCGATTCGCAGGGAAACGAGTACGGCGTCTCGGAAATCGATTATAAGTACGATTTGGAGTTTTCGAGGAAGTCGTTCGCGTCGGGAGAGGTGCGATCGATGGATTTGTTGTTTAATACGCCGCCAGGGGTACGGGTGACGGAATTAGTGGTGGAAACAAGGGATTTTCGGAATCCGGTTCGCATTGGGTTTTGAGTCGAGCCGCGACGCCGGTGAGAGGAACTTCGGGGAGAAAAAATTGAGATTTCGATGTGTCAAAATATCGGATTTATGGGAAACAATACTCTGGTAAAATTCAGAAGTTTTATATTTTTCGATCGATATATAGGATTTTAGAGTCACCTTCAATTATATTGCAAACTGGATGTATATAATATTATAATTTGAGGGATATTATTGACAAGGATTTAAATTATGTATCCTTGGACGGCTTTAGTAACGGTTTCTGCCCTCCTGGTTTACTTCGTCATTACCATCAACGTGGGACGGGCGAGAGCAAAACACAAAGTGATGCCCCCAGCTATCTCGGGTAATCCAGAATTTGAAAGAGCGTTTCGCGTCCAACAAAATACGGCCGAACAACTGATTTTATTTCTACCACTCCTCTGGATTTTCTCAGTTTTTGTCAGCGAAATTTGGGGCGCTGTCCTCGGTGCAATTTGGGTTTTTGGACGCATTTTATACGCCTGGGGCTATTACCAAGCGGCGGAAAAACGGATGCTCGGATTTGGCATGGGGTCTTTAATGACGATGGCGTTATTGCTGGGGTCTCTCGTCGGCGTTGTCTGGAATTTATATCAAAAATTAACCTAGTCGATCGCCCCTCCGTGTCCTCCGTGCCTCTGTGGTGAATCGACTCCGATAAAATGAACAGAAGCACTCCCGTTTCATTATGATTGCTATTGTCGCCGAACCGCACGCCTCCTATTCATCGCCCCCTTCCACCGCCCCTTACGTGGAAGTTCTCGTCGATAATCCCGGTTCCGACAAACTCTTCACCTACCGCATCCCCGACGACATTTCCCTCAATCCCGGCGACATCCTCAGCGTTCCCTTCGGTTCCCAACAAGTCGGCGCGATCGCCGTTCGCTTCCTCGCCAATCCCCCGCAGGAACTCGACGTCAGCCGCATTAAACCCATCGATGACGTAATTTCTCCCGGTTTCTTCCCCCCGAGTTACTGGAACCTGTTGCAACGCGTCGCCGATTACTACTGCACTCCTCTGATTCAAGTGATTCGCATCGCCTTACCGCCGGGATTGCTGAAGCGATCGCAACGTCGGTTGCGACTGAACCCCGACAACATCCCCAACGGCGCCGAACAGTTCCTCAATCCCGTGGCGCGTCGGGTGTTGGAACTGTTGCAACAGTCGAAATCGGGAAGCTACACCGCCGCCTACGTTCAGCAACAAATTCGCGGGGCGCGTCGGGGAATTCGCGATCTCGTCAATCGCAGATGGGTAGACAGTTATCTCGAACCGCCTCGGGTTCCCAAACCGAAACTGCAACAGGCGGTGACGCTGTTGAACGCCAATCCTGCGGTGTATGGGGAACTGACGCCGCGACAGCGGGAAGTTTTACGATTTCTGCAACGTCAGGGGGGCGAACTCTGGCTGACGGATTTGATGCAACTGGCGCGAACCAGTCGCGGTGTGGTGGCGGCGTTGGAACGTTGTGGTTGTGTCGTGGTTGAAGAACGGGAGATTCTGCGCCGGGAGATGGGGGAAGCTGTCAACGCCGACGCCCCGAAGGAACTCACCCCCGCCCAAAGTGCGGCGTTAGAGCGGATTTTGGGCTTTTCGGGATACGCCGAAGCCTTGCTTCACGGGGTAACGGGTTCGGGAAAAACGGAGGTTTATTTACAGGCGATCGATCCGATTCTGCGTTCTGGGAAATCTGCGTTAGTTCTGGTTCCCGAAATCGGACTGACGCCGCAGTTAACCGATCGATTCCGCGCCCGCTTTGGAAAACGAGTCTGCGTCTACCATAGCGCCCTCTCGGACGGGGAACGGTTCGACACTTGGCGACAAATGCTAATGGGAGAACCGCAGGTGGTCATCGGAACGCGATCGGCGGTATTCGCCCCGCTTCCCCATTTGGGCTTAATCGTTCTCGACGAAGAACACGACAGCAGTTTCAAACAGGATCGCCCCGCCCCCACCTATCACGCGCGAACCGTGGCGCAATGGCGGGCGGAATTGGTGAATTGTCCGGTGGTGTTCGGTTCTGCAACGCCCTCGTTAGAAACCTGGTTGGACTGTCGCAGCGAGGAAAAACACTATCTTTCCTTACCGGAACGGGTTCGATCGCGTCCCCTTCCCCCCATCGAAATCGTGGATTTGCGAAGCGAACTCAAACGGGGAAACAAATCCATTTTCAGCCTTGCATTGCAAGAATCCCTCCACAACCTCTCAGAAACCGGACAACAGGGAATCCTCTTTATCCACCGTCGGGGTCACAGTACCTTCGTCTCCTGTCGCAGTTGCGGCTACGTCCTCGACTGTCCCCACTGCGACGTTTCCCTCGCCTATCACTACACCCACGAAGGGGCGACGAAACTCCTCCGCTGTCACTACTGCGGCTATACCCGCCAACATCCCCCCAACTGTCCCGAGTGTGGTTCCCCCTATCTCAAATTTTTCGGAAGTGGAACCCAACGGGTGATGCAGGAGTTGGGGCGACAGTTCCCGAATTTGAAAGCGATTCGCTTCGACAGCGACACCACGCGACGGAAAGGGGCGCATCGGGCGTTACTGACGCGGTTCGCCCAGGGAGACGCCCAGTTGTTGGTGGGAACGCAGATGTTGACGAAGGGGTTAGATTTACCGTCGGTGTCGGTGGTGGGAATTGTCGCCGCCGATGGTTTGTTGAACTTGTCGGATTACTGGGCGGGAGAACGGGCGTTTCAGACTTTGACGCAGGTAGCGGGACGGGCGGGACGCGGCGACGATCCTGGGCGAGTGGTGTTGCAAACCTACACGCCAGAACATCCGGTGGTTTTAGCGGTTCGCCGCCACTGTTACGAGGCGTTTGTGGAAGAGGAGTTAGCCCAGCGTCAGGTGTTGAACTATCCACCTTATGGAAAGTTGGTGTTGTTCCGGTTGAGTGGGTTGGATGCGGCGTTGGTGGAACGAACGGCGATGGAGATGGGGGAGGCGTTGTTACCGGAAGCGGGGTATGAGTTGTTGGGGCCGGTTCCGGCTGCGGTGATGCGGGTAGCGGATCGGTTTCGCTGGCAGATTTTGTTGAAGTTTGAGGGGGATGTGGGGATAGATTTGCAGGAGAAGATCGATCGGTTGAGGCAGATTTGTCCGCAGACGGTGAAGTTGTCGGTGGATATCGATCCGTTGAATTTTGGTTGAGTTTCGAGATCTAAGTTGGTGACAACGTTAGCGTTATCTGTGATGGCAGCAGGAGTAAGATAGGTGTGTCTATGGGGATCTTGCCAAGCTCGAAGTTCCTCATGAATTCAAAGCCCTCAACAGCCTTGACAGAGTCTAGCGGTTTTGGCTATATTGCTAAATAATCACGATACTGCAAATCTTACAATTTTATCAATTTAGTTAAATCTAAGTATAAATTGGCAAAAGTGCATGATAAACGATAGAGAATTTCTACATGGAGCTGCTTTTTTGAGGTTAATTAACATGGGCTTACCTATAACGATAACTCATGTTTCTTCGATACACCCAGCTCTATATATAGTAAAGTCAGAACAAAAGCTTTCAGGGATTCTATTCAAAGTTTCTACTAAAACTAGACCTGCTTGGTCGTTTACATTTAGTTCACAAGAAAACAAAGCAATCAATACCTTAAAAGACTCTCGTCAAAATCTGAAGTTTTTCGTTGCACTTGTTTGCCATAAAGATGGTATATGCTGTCTTTCAGAAAATCAACTTCTTTCAATTTTTGACAACTGCAAATCAAGCTTTGCAAGACAGAGGGTATCTATTTCGAGGAAGGCTAATGGAAGTTATTATGTAAGTGGTTTTAATCGATTAAGAATGCAGAAAACAGTCCCGAAAAATGCCTGGCCAAGATTAGTAGTCTAAGTCTATGGCCACTAGGATATAAATTTCAATACTTGCAGTATCTTACGAGGATTAAGTTTGTGATGGTTGACAACGGAGCCAACATCGAGACGAAGGGTTATTGCATTGACAAACTTTTGACAAGAATTTCTAAAAATATTGATGCTAGAACATCTCAACAAGTTAAGAACACTGCTTGCGAAGTAGTTCAAAATTGTGTAAAGGTTTACTCTCAAACCTTTGGTTTTGGTAATGTTGGATTAGGTGGATCAGGTATAGTCAGTAAACTACACCAGTCCGAGATACCACTAAACGGTACAACAGGATTAATTTACGGTCAGGTACAGAGTGGTAAAACCTTAACAACCATTTCTACGCTAGCCATGTTATCCGCCAATAAGTTCCAATGTTTTATTGTCCTTACTTCGGATAACACTTGGCTAGGCAAACAAACTGCTAGCCGTTTCAGAACAGAATTGGAGGGTGGACCTGTAGTATTTGATTGGGAACAGTGGAGAAAAGATCCTAAAAGTTTTGGTAAAAGTCTTAAGGATTATATCCAAGACACAGGAGTTGTTTTAGTTTCGACCAAAAACATCAAGCATTTAGAGGCTTTACGAGAAGTTTTGAATGCCGCCCAAGCAAAGGCTGTACCTGGAGTTATTTTTGATGATGAAGCAGATAACGCTAGCTTGAATACAAACGAGTCTAAGCAGGCTAAAAAAGGAAAGTCTAATGTGCCTGATAGTTCTATATTTGACATTATTGGAAAAATCAGAACGACTATACCCAATCACATTTATATTCAAATCACAGCAACTCCTCAAAGTTTATTACTCCAAAGTCTAAATCATCGTTGCAAGCCTGCATTTTGTGTACTTTCAAAGCCGGGAAGAGACTATATGGGAGGTAGTTTGTTTTTTGACGAAGAAAACTCTAATTACTGTAAGTTTTTTGATAAAAGTGAATTAGATATTTTAAAAGGTGGCAAAATAAATCCTGGCGATAGCTTGGAAAGTATTCCAAAAGGGTTGAGATTAGCATTATGTTGTTTCTTTTTGGGTTCTATGTACAAGATGTTGGAGTCAGATGACGTAAGTACAAAATATTCTTGTCTTGTCCACATTTGTTACAAGAAAATTAGCCACGAAAACATAGAAAATGTAATTCGCTACTTTGTTGTATGGCTCGATCAATCTTTAAGAAATAAGCGTTCTCAAACAGATCGAAATAGAGCTTACAAATATTTAAAAGAGGCATATCAAGAACTTAAAAATACTGCATCTAATATCCCTGATTTAGATAGGCTGATCGACGAACTAAAATATAAATTGAGAAATGCAATTCCTAAAGTTATCAATGCTGATAATCCGAATAAAGAACCAGGCTACGATTGCGGAATGAATATCTTAATTGGTGGAAATCGTCTTGGTCGCGGCGTAACCATAGATGGCTTGATGGTTACTTACTACGGACGTGATGCCAGGCAAAAGATGATGGATACAGTACATCAACATGCCCGTATGTTTGGCTATCGAACAAAACTGAAAGATGTTACTCGCCTATTTGTCCCAGAACATATCTTTAATGATTTTAGATTGATTCATGAGTCAGATGAAGGAATGCGTCAGGTTATAGGCGATAATCCTAATAATTTACCCGTACAACCTGTGTGGGTAGGCAAAGACCTAAAACCTACTCGATCGAATGTCTTAAATCCCTCTGAAATTAGCGCTTTTACCCCAGGGATATCAACTTTTCCTCGCGATCCAATGTGGAAGAAAAGCGATATTCAAGAACATACAGAAGTTTTAGATTCTTTGTTAAGAGAATACACAGAAGAAAATATTTATCATGAAGTAAATATCGATTTTTTGATCGAACTCTTGTCTCATACTCCATCACAACCGGTTATGGGATACGTCTGGGAAGATCGCCGAGTTCGCGAAGCACTTAAATCGATGAAAAAGGAGGGGATTTGTAAAGGTCGCCTAAATGTTCGTCGAGGCAAGGGTCAATCAGGGCTAAAACTAAAACGTCAAGAATTATGGACCAGGAGAAGCTTTTTTACTAGCGGATGGATCAGATATGCTCAGCACAACTATCCTGATGTACCTACGCTTATACTCGGGTATGAAAAAGGAGATAAAAAAGAAGGCTGGGACAATCAGCCTTTATATCTTCCGACACTAGTTTTTCCGAAGACTAAGTTTGTTTTCATGTTTAACTATTCTGAAGAACTTTAAAAATTCAAGGCTCTTCGGAGTTTAGGGTGACAGAAAAACTAACTTCACGAGATTTCAAAGGTTGTGGCTCTCAAATTTTCAATTTTTTGTATCAGATGATACATTTCTAGTCACAAACTCCGAAGACCCAAATTCAATTGGAGAAACAGGCAGGTGAGAAATCATAATAAAAAACTGATTTGCAGCGATGCTTGGCTGGTTCGACAACTTTGGGATAGAGGGGATTCACGAAGCCACGACCTGAAGTAGCGTTGCACTCCGATCGCTCGCCGCTTGCAGTTCGGTTTCGGTGAGGGCTTCGAGTTCGGCTGGTAACTGTCGATCGAACTCAATACCCCGATCGCGTGCCTCCCGCCAAGCTGCCATCAGTTCGGCGAGACGTTGCTTTTGTCCTTCGCTAAAGTAAGGATCGCCTCGAAAGCTTTGCAGGACGATCGTACCGCCGAAATCCGTATCGCTGAGTTGGGCGGTGAGTGCGTCGAGGGCTTGCCCTGCGGTTTTTCCACTGGATTGTTTGTCGCCAGAGATGGCGTGGTAGACAGGGGAACCATCGGGGCTTGGGATGGGAAGGATGGCGATGGTCTTCATGGCGATCGCTCTTCTTTTACTCCAATTCTACTCGCACGGTTCGATCGCGTGATGTCGATGCTACGACAAGGTAATGTTATCGAGAGAAAGAACTCCTTCATCGATATCCGGCCAAGTCTCGGTCAGTTCTGGCAAGGTTTTCAGTAGAGAAAGCAAGGAATCGCGAGGAATCGGTTCGACGATTAATCGATCGCCCTCTTTGCGTACCAACACTTCTGTACTGGATAAGGATAAGTCCGGCGGAATGGTTAACACTTGTTCTTGTCCGTTAGAAGATAGAGAAAGATGGCGTGAGTTTTGCATCAAAAAACCTCCTTGTTCGTATTGTACGAACGGGTTTGAAGTCTTCCAAAGCCTTCGCGGGTACATTCGGAAAGGTCAGCGGGTTCAAAGGAAAGGCGTCCGATTTCAATCTCAAAAAACAATTGCTGAGCCTCACGCTCTTTGGAGACCCTAAAAACTTCTTTGACGATTTCAGTACAGTCTGAATCGTCATAAATCAAGAAATTTTGAGGAATCCCAAACTGATGAGCTTCAAATCGTAAGATAGAAGCACATAATCCGTGAAAAGTTTTTATGGTTAGATAAGGCAGTCGATCGGGACAGTATAAGGATAGCCGCTCTTTCATTTCTTTGGCGGCGCGATTGGTGAAGGTTAAACATAGAATTCGCTTAGGATCGACTCCTTCCCGAATTGCCCGTACAACTCGCTCTGCTAAAACGCTCGTTTTCCCGGTTCCGACTGGAGCCAGCACCAAAATCGTACCGACTAAGCGATCGATAATCGCTTTCTGTTCTGGGTTAAGCTTGCTACTGTACATAAAAAATAGGGCGTTGGAAAAGGTTCTACGCTTTAGTCAATTCGCAATGTTTTTAAAAATTTAAAACCTGTTACAATTCCGCTGGCATTTCTCTTATTTCGATCGATCGCACTCCACCAAAAGTTTAGGGGCGATCGATCGGGTCGTCACTCTCGATCGAGACTCTTCCCCATTCTACCCAGACGCTTCGATCGCTCCCCTGACAATTGCACCCGTTCCGAGCGATCGCAGGCCGAATTGCCTCCTCGAGAGGAGCAATTGCTCCGAAAAACCCCGTCCTCACGAAAATTAGCCGATTTTACTCGAACTCACCTCCCCCTTTTGCGTGATTTTACTGAAAATATTCCAAGGTTAGTCGCAAATATTAATAATTGTAACAAAATTCGTAAAACGGTTCGTTGGAGAGCGATAAATTAGAATTGTCAAATTTCAGAACTCTATATTTTTGATAAAAAAGTCTATAAAAAGTAAATTTTTTTGAATTTTTATTTTGCGATTATCAAAAACTGTAACCCTTATCCTAAAATAAGTGTGGAGTTTTCAAGGGAGTCCCAGAACCCTCGCCCCCATAGTTTTACGGATTTTTAAAAAACGACTTTTAAGGCATCCTGATAAATGCTGTAGCTCTTTCAGATCGGGGCAACCCTTAAATGTAAACTCTTCTGAGCGAGCTTTTCTCTACAACTGCCATTATGGGCGTAATTTACATCGGCGATCGCGAAACCGGAAAAACCTCACTGGCTCTCGAACTCGCCCATCCGAACCATCAGTATGTCAGCGTTCTCTATCCTCCCTACAGCCAGTTGAAAGCCTTGCTGTACAGCGATGTAGAAGGGAGAACCACCGCCACCGATGCCAGCCAATCCATTTACGATCGCAACCTAGAAATCGAAGTGGTAGTTCCCACCCAACGCAAAAAAATTTACACCGACTGGATAGACACCCCCGGTGAAATTTGGCGATCGAGTTGGCAACAAACCAACCCAGAATTATGGGAAAATTTCCTCGAAACCGCCCGCAAGAGCGAAGGGGTTCTGCTGGTGGTTCCCCCCTACCGGGAAATTATCCGCAAAGACGATCGCATCGACCCGGAAAACTTCGTTACTCAACAACAATGGATTCGCCGATTCGATCGCTGGGTGGAATTTTTCCAACACGACTGTCCCCACGTCAAACATATCGCCCTCTGTCTCAACAAAGCCGACCTCATCGAGGGAATCGACCTCAAACGGGAAGCCCAACAACTGGCTTATCACCCGCAAAAGTCCCGCCTGAACTGGATGCAGCGGAACAACTACGTTTTCAAGCGATTCTTCCGTCCCGTTCGATCACAAATCGCCCAACTCAACCAGCGACCCTCCAGCTTAGCCGTTAAATGCTTCATCACCAGCATTTACAACCGCGAACTGCTCGAACTTCCCTGGATTTACCTGGGAACCTACCTCCGCAGCGACACCTAAACTAGCGACACCTAACCCTTTCCAGCAAATGGGAAACATCTGTATTATCGGCCCTCGGGCTTCGGGAAAAACCACCTATCTCGCCGGACTCAGCTACTTTGACGAATATCGCGGCGCTCGCAGTCGCTACAAAATCCGACCCCTCAACGACGACTCCCGCGAACTTACCGACAAAGCCGAAAACACCATCTTACAAGGCCTGTCCGTCGATCCCACTCGCCTGGGCGATCGAATCCACACCGTAGACGACCTCCCCTATTATTCCTTTCAAATCGAAATCCAAGGGGGACTGTTCAAACCCCGCAGCATCGTCCAACTCAACGTCCGCGACTATCCCGGCGAAGTTTTCGAGAAAATTCTCCACGCCAGCGAAGAAGACAGCATTTACGAAGAATTCATCGACGAATGTTTGATGGATGACGTCGAAGGTTGCTTGCTGCTGTTTACCGAATGGGAAAGCAGTAACGACGGCTTTTATAGCAAACTCATGAATCGTTTCATCGAAATGATGGACGAACGCGATCGCCTCAACACCTATCGCCTGGCCGTCGTCATGAGTAAATGCGAACGGGGCGAAATCTGGCCCGGACGACTCGACCCCGAAACCGACCTCTTTGGCGTTTACCTCAAAAAAACCCTCAAAACCCTCAAACAGAGACTTCCCCCCCAAAACCTCCGCTTTTTCGCCATGTCCACCTTCGGCGTTTTGGGACGTTACGACCCGCGACCGAACCGCGTCGACGCCTACGGAAGCGACGGACGAGCCTCGATTTTACGCGACCCCCCTCGTTGGAAACCCTACAACCTCATCGAACCCCTGTATTGGTTGAACCGTCCGTAGGGACGAACGGCGTTCGCCCCCGCCCCAAACCACAAACCGTCACATCTATATATATGTTGTTTTTCATATATGTTGTTTTTCCGTCGTAAAAAAGCCGATTCTCCCGATTCCAACCCCTCTCCCGTCGAAACAGTCGGTGACGATTCAGTGTTGCGAGTCATCGGCGATCGCGGATCGGGAAAAACCGCCTATCTCGCCTCCTTAGCCTACTGGCCCAACGCCAACGCCGAGAGTCCCGTCCAAAGCGTTACCCCCGTCGGCGAAGAAGGACAAGAACTCATCGACAAAGCCAGAGACATCCTCGAACAAGGACTCGAACTCGAACCGACAGACCTCAACGCCGACATCGATGAAGTCAAAGATTACACCCTCAGCATCACTTTAAAAGATCGCTTTTCCTGGCTGAAAGGGTCGGGAAAACTGGTTCGACTCAACGTCAGTTGCAAAGACTACGCCGGGGAGTTTTTCTCCGACCTCCTTTATAAAAGCGGCGACGCCAGACTAGAAGATTACCTCGACGATTGCTGTTTGGCGTCGGGATTGCTGTTTCTCATCGACGGAACCAGTCATCGCAAAGACGGCGAGTATGCGATGGGGATGGAGAAATTATTAATGGAACTCGATCGCTCCGATGTGGAAGTCCAGCGGCGGCGAATTGGCTTGGTGTTGAGTAAATGCGAACAGTCGGAACTGTGGGTGAACCGACACAAACCGGAGAAACTGGCCAAAGCCAGATTTCCCAAACTCTCGGGTCAGTTGGAAACTTGGTCGAAACTCGGCGGCGGTTCCGTGGAGTATTTCGCGACCTCAGCTTTTGGAATTTTGGGACGACAGTATCCCGAACCGAACTCGCGGCGGTTGCGGAAATCTCGCGAGGGGACGACTTCGGTGATTAAGAAACCCAAACGCTGGCGACCTTTTGGCTTGGTGTCTCCCATTTACTGGCTTTGTACCGGGGAACGCCACTCAGAACTCGATCGCGATTAGCGGGCGATTTTTCCGGTTTTCCATTATTGCAAAATACGATGAACGCAACCCTCGAAATTCACGAATTCAGTACAGGAATTGAGGTCAAACCCACCGCCAACGGATGGGAGTCGGGGGGATTTACCGGGGAATACATGAACCGGACGATCGACCCGATTCCGAAAGCGGTGTTGGATGCGATCGCCAATCGGGAATTTGCATTAGCAGAGGGGAGTTCGATCGCCGTTCCGGCCCTAGTCGGACGCGAAGTGACGGGATACGGCGAAACCTGGTCGGTGGTGGCGGTGGTGACGCGGGGAACTGACGATCGCGGTCGCGGCGTGTCGTTATATCGCTATTTTCTCTGTCGCGGCGAGGGGTATATCGAGGCGATTTTGCGGTGGATGGGACGACAAATTCGGGTATTCAACCCCTTTGAAACCCAGGCTATCGGACAACCCCATCAATGGCAATTTTCCCCGACGGCGGTTCCGTTAAAACCGGAATTTCAGCAAATGTTGTTAGACTCGCCGCCGATTGTGGTTCCCGCAACGGAGACCTGTACCCCGTTAATCTTAGATCGAATGACTCAAGAATTGACAAAAACCGGGGGTCGGTCTTGGGCGTATCAAGTCGCGGCGTTGGAACGTCCTGAGTATTTTCAAGTGATGTATCCGGCGAGTCCGCAAGCCGAAGCCGTGTTCCGACAAGTGTTAGCCATTCGTCCCAGTTCCTCAGTGGTGGTGGCGGGGGAATCGGCGATTAAAACGGCGATTAAGGCCATAACCAACGGTCGCGTGAAACGAGTACATATTGAGACCTTGGAAAATGCTTGTAGCAATCCTCAAGTTGATGAAAAATATTGGAATACGCTGTTAAATAATCAGGGAGCTTCGCAAGCGTTAAAAGAGGGAATGTATGACAGTCGCAACGTTCGGCTTTTGACGCTAAACGCGATGTTCGTCCCGAAGTTTTTGCCGGATTTTTTGGCGTGGCTCCATAACTCTAAAAAATCGGAAGAACATTATAAAGCGTCGTTAAATTTACAGGAATCGATCCTCAAGCATTTCCCCAAAATTAGCGAAGATTGTCCGCAAATTTCGGAACGGATAAAACATGGAATTTGTATTGTTGTTAATCGCTTAGTGGATAAGCCGCAAGTTTTGACAGAATCGGGATTTTTGTTGACCTCTAACAAGGGATTGTGGTCGCAAGTTTATCGTCGATCGCTTTATCCCCAGTTGGAAAACGATTTAAATCTCATGCGAGACCATGTTTATGGTAAAAAAGATTTAGGATTTCAGGCGACAAAATATGGCGAATGTTCTCAGTTTTTAGGAAATCTCAGTCAGTTTTGGAAATTGTCAGGACGGCGAGATTCTCGGTATTCCACCTTGGCGATGCTGTTTGCGGCGGCGGGAACCCCTAAGCTGGCGGCGATTTGTTATCAAATTGCGGAGGGGGACGTTCCGAAGTCGGTGTTTTTGAAAGTGTCTGCGAACGAGTGGCGATCGACCCTCTTCGGGATGACGATTACCCGAAAGCTGGAATTCGGGGATTATGTGGATTTGTTTTTGTACGAAACGGTTGATATTGGAGGAATTGAAATGTCGAGAGCAGTGGCGGGTTTGATTTTGGCGATCGTTTTAGGTTTAGGTTTTTTTGGAGGATTTAAAATTCGGGATGGAAAAATACATGATTTAAGTAAAAAAGCCGAGAATTACGATCGAGATATAAAAAGTAGAGATGAAGAAATTCAAGAATGGAAAGATTTTGTTGAACAGTCAAATCGGACAAGACAGGGGCTTATTACCCTGCAAAATCAGTTAAATGAAGATTTAGCTAACTTTGTAGAAAATCCAAACCAAAATTCTGAGATTCAACAAGAATCATATACAAATGCATATACATTGTTTCAATATACTTTAACCAAAACGCTTGATATTGAAGGTTTTAATCTGAATGAAATTTATACGAATAAAGAGAAGTGGGATGAATTTTTAGAAGCCGTAAAAAAATACCAAAGAGACAAATTTGGAACAAAAAACCCTGATGGCATTATCGATCGAGGTAAAGAGACAGCAAAAAAACTCGAAGAAGATATTCGGAAGTTATTAAATCCACAAACACCAGAATGAATTTTTATAAAACCTCAAGCCTTCTCCGATAAACCTGTAAATATTAGGTTCCGTAAACTCCACCCAACGACAAGACTGAAAAAAACAGGGGTTTTCTAGAAAACCATGACACCCACACCCAAAGCCGCAATCAAACGAATGATGATTCGAGGGAAAGTGACACTCGAATTAATTGAGGTGTTGGAAAACGCCATCCCCGAAACCCCTCGCCAAACCTGGGAAGACATCACCGATGCGTTAGGGGTAGAAGCCGCGATACAAAACGGCGTTTACACGAGTCAAACCGTTCGTCTCGCAACCCTGAGAGCGATTCTCGTCCCTCAGTTTCTACCGGATTTCCTCCTCTGGCTTCACCAATCCCCCGAAAATCCCTATCTCATCTCCGAAAAGCTGCAATCGGACATTTTTCAAGTTCAGTCGAATGTTTTGAAGCCGTTTCTTTACTTCAAAACCAAGTTTGCAAAACTGACAAAGCAGCTTAATTATGGATTAAGTATACTCATTTATCAATTGGTTGATAAATCTCCCCAAATCATCGATAAAGCTATCTCATTATTAAATTCAAAATATGGATTGTGGTCGCAGATTTATTTCCATTCGTTTTCTCTAGAACTCGAAAAGAATTTTAGCCAGATGAGAAGCTCTCTAGTGGATTCCTCAACTCTCTATCTGGAAACTACTAAATATCCCAATCTACAAAAACTGTTTAACCATATTTCTGGATTTTGGTTAGAGAAAGATTCCCAGAAATGGGATATTCGTTACAAGCCGCTGGCGGTGTTGTTTGAAAAACTGGAAAATCACAAGCTGGCGGCGGTGTTTTATCAAATTGCGGAGGGGGACGTTCCGAAGTCGGTATTCGATAAGGTTGCGAGTTCTTATCCCATCGCGGAGGTGTTTGGGTTAACTGTCATTTGTCAGAAATCTGTGGATTTTTCGGGAATTCAGAAATTCTTTCCGAACTTCAAATCTTGGCAAAATACCGAGTTTTTTGTTTTCATGGCGGTGATTTTCGTGATTTTGGCAGCAGAACCGCTTTATCAGTGGGTGTCTCGGGTGGATTTCCGCCGAGTTGAGGAACCCGGGATTTCTGGAAGTATCGCTGAGTTTATTGATTCTCCTTCGAGTCAGAATGTGAGTCAACTTGTGATGTCGCCTCGGGAGTTTGAGGAGGCTTCCCGAAATTTCAACGAAACGGCGTCAGAAATTTACAAGTTAAGAGAACAGTTATATTTGGAAAATGAGAATACGAATTCATGGGGAGACAAAAATTTTAGTGAAGTCTTTCTGGAAGCGTTTGCAAACAGTTTGAATTTGAATCCAAATCGAGATAGTTATTCTAAGAATCAAGTCATTTTTGCGATTTATCGCTACCAGAAGGAAAACGGATTTACCGCTGATGGTATTGTTTTATCGGGGAGTGAAACTCAAGAAAAGCTAGAACGAGATATTCGACACTCGATTCTTGAGTCAGTGGAATCCCATCACGACCCGCCAAATTTGTAAAAACAACCCTCTTTTTTCGCTAAGTTTGGAACTGTTGGGTTCCGTAAACTTCACCCAACCGACCTCTATTCAAGGTAATATGCGAACCTACCTTTATATACTTGCAGGACTCACTTCCGCTCTCCTGGGGTGGAACCTCGGACAAGTGTTTCTCAGCGATTTCGGTTGGCTGAAACCCTTTCCCGAAGTGGTTTTGTTTCCTTGCATCGCTATTTCTCTCGCCATAGGAAGCGTCGCCAACGAGATTTTTCTCAGTAATCCCACTCGTCCCAAACTCAGCTTGCGGATGCTGCGAGTTCCCCTACTCATCGCGTTCGGTGTGGGAATTCTTTCGGGATTGCTCGCTGGAGGAATTTCGCAAATTCTCTATCTTCCTCAAGTTCCCGTTCCCGCTTTCTTTGTCCGCATTTTCGGTTGGTTGGTGGTGGGAGCCGCCGTCGGTTTTACGGAAGGATTGAGCTGGCGATGGCATAGTTTAGAAGCGGGAAACCCCAAACGCTTTCGACAACGGCTTATCCTCAGTGTCGCGGCGGCGTCTGTCGCCAGTTTTATCGCCGCCATCTCGTTTGAGGTGGTTCGTCTTTTGGGAATTTTTACGAAAGATTTGAGAGTCTATGAAGACCCTCTGGGTTTTGCGATTCTGGGGTTGTGTTTGGGAATTGCTTTCAGTATTACGAACGCTTCTCCGAGTTATCTTCCGGCGTTGAGAGCCGGAGCCGGATTCGAGTATCGGGGGGAAGATTATGAGGATATCGACCCGCTGAAACCTGTTGATAGTGATGAGGATTCTGATGAGGTTCCCAGTATCGATCGCTCCTTGCTCCAATTTATCAGTTACCGTTCCCAGGAGGAATACGACGATGAGGACATCCTCGAGGAAGGAATCTCGGTGGAACTCCCCACCACGGGAACGGTTCGCATCGGTTCGGCGGAAGATTCGAGTTTGCGACTTCCTCACCTTCCGTTTCACGCGGCGGATATCCAGTTTAAGGGGAAAGATGCGGTTTTAGTTCCCAATCGCAAGTTTTTCCAAACCATCGCGATTAATGGGACGCGACTGGGTTCTCGTCGTAATGTTTCGCTCAAACATAATTATGTTATTACGTTCTATACTGTCGATGAAAACGATATCGAAACGCCGCAATACTATCGATTGGTTTTCTACAATCGCTTTCTCGACCCGATGGCTTAGCGGTTTTTTGTTCGCCGTTCTCGGAATGTCTCCGGTGTGGGGACAAACGACGGAAATTGTCGGTCGTCCCCAGGTGAACGAGGATGAAATTATTCTTCGCGTTCGCGTGACGGAGGATGGCGAACGTCCGGCGATGTGGCTGGAGGAAGAGGATTTTCAAGTTGTTGTGGATGGGGACTCGACGATCGAATTTTCGGCGACAAGTCCTGATGAAACGGAACCGCCTCCGGCTTGGATTGTGGTATTAATGGATATGAGCGGGAGTATGAACCAAAACGATCGCAGCGGACGACGAAAACTCGATGGAGCGATCGCAGCGACGCGGGGTTTTGTAGAGGAAATTAGCGATCGCGGTGAGAATACGAAAATTGCAATTCTCCCGTTTGGAGAAGGTCGAGGAACCTGTCAAGGTTACGAGGTGACGGAAGCGGCGATAAACCAGCGGTTTTTCCCAGCCAGCGATTTCAAACAACAAAATATACTCGATCGACTCGCCAGTCAAACCCCTTGTGCGTCTACGAATATTTACGACCCCCTCTCGACGGCGATTCGCCTGTTAGGAGATGAGGACGACCGGAGATTTTATCTTCCTGATGATTTACCGGAAGATTCTACTGAACCGGAACCTCGGCTTTCGGTGATTCTCCTCTCGGATGGCTACCACAACCGAGACTTTGAAGAACGGGATTTTGCGGCGTTGGTCGATTTGCTGAAACGCCATGATAATATCGTGGTTCATACGCTGGGGTATGGGTTGACGACAGCGGAGTTGGGAGAAAAATACAAGTTGGGACGTCCGGCGACGCGAGCGGATATTCAATCAAAAACGAAACCCGATAATCCGGTTCCCGATGAGGAATTTGTGGACGAAGAACGCTTGCGGGAAATTGCAGAAGCATCGGGGGGAATCGCAGAGTTTTCGGCTCAAGCTGATGAAATTTCAGAGGCGTTACAGTTGTTTTTAAATGCTCTGTTGGGAGAGTACGAAATTGTTTACATCGAACCCAATGCGGAACGGGGTTCGACACATGAGGTCAAGGTTCAGGCGACAGTCAACGGAGAGGAAATTCAGACAAAAGGAAAATCGTACATTATTCAGGTTTTCGGTCGAGAGGTTTCGCGGGGAACGCGGTTGACGATGACGGTTGTGGTGTTGATGCTGTTGGGTTTTGGAGGTGTTTTACCGTTTTGGAAATGGAGTCACTGGCTTAAGGAACAGGCGGAAGAAGATTTTTAATGGGTTTGAAAAAATCGCAGAAGTTTAGAGGTCATTATAATGTGGAAGCAATGGATTTCGGTGGTTTTGGTGGTCATGGCGAGCGGTTGTGCGTCGATTTCTCCTTCGTCGGAAGGAGCGGAACTGGATGCGGTGTCGGTGGGATGTCCGGATTCTCCGCCTCAGTTATCTGGCGATCGCGTCACTGAGGTTTCGCTTCAATATCAACGGGTTCGCCAGTCGGGAACGGTGACTCATGGGGAAGCAGTCGGATATCAGTTTGAGGCGAAATCTGGTCAAAGGTTGAACTATCAGGTTTCGTCGAATTTGTGCGTCTGGCTGTTTTCTCCTGACAATCAGTTAGTGGAGACGGCGACGCTTCCGAAAGATGGAAATTATGTGTTGCAGGTTTCGGCGGAAAATCGACGGACGGATTTTGAGATTGAGATGGCGATCGATCCCTTCGATCGATCGGATTTTCCTCAAGCTGAATGTGGCGATGCGAAACCCACTGACTCGGCGGCGTATCCGGTAAACTTTTATCCGGTGAACGCTCCCTACAGTTCGCAAAATCTGCAAAAGGCGAAATCCCTCTTTTGTCGAGATGCCTATAAGAAGTATCGTAAAGACTCGCGAGATTATAGCGTTCAAATTGCCTCGTTTACGAGTCTGGAAAAAGCTCAAACCTTCGCCGATATCGTGAGTTCTGAAATTTCGGGGGTTTCCGTGGGGGAACCGACGGTGGTTGAAACGCCGTGAGGCGAGTCAATTCGGGGAGAGGGAATCCGGTTTGAAGAGCTTCACGACACCCGCAATTGAGGGGAAACCTATAAAAGTTGGAGTTCTCAACCGGGGTTCGTCAAATTGCCAGTTAAGCGGAAGAACGGCTCGTGAAAATTAATCGAAATTTTGGGATATTTCCGCCTTGTCTTTTGGCTTCAATATTGCTATTATATAGTTGTGAAAGTTTTCGTGAAATTCCGGAAAACCCCTCGCCAAGAGAGACGGTTTCTTCTGCTTCAAGGTCTTCAAATTGTCCCGAGTTTCCCGCGCAAAGTCTGACTGACCCCGAGTCGATCGATCTCGACGGAAAAACTATTCAAAAAACAGGAACCCTGCCAGCAGGCGAAGCGATCGGATTTACCTTTGTGGGGAAAACCGGACGGGAGTTCGACATCCAACAGAACGAGGAAATCTGTGTTTGGGTTTATACGCCAGACAATCAGATTTTCTCAGGGAAAACCTTACCCGTGGATGGAACTTACACCGTTCATGTGGAGCCGCGAACAGATGCAACGACCTATCGTCTCACCTTAGAATCGAGCGAAGAATCGATCGAGGTGGAAAGGCAGAAAATCATACAGCTAATCGAAGGCTATCTCGAAGCCAAATCACAACTGTTCGGTCCGTCGCTCGATCGCGAACTGGCGAAAAAATTTCTCACCGGAGAACGTTACGAGAAAACCCAAATCTCCATAAAATGGTTGCAAGAAAACGAGGCCTACTATGATTATCGATTAAGTCGCCTCGACGACAGCCGAAATTTTTCCCAAAATGGCGACACGGCGACTCTCGAAGTAACGATTACCGAAGAATTAAGCCTTTATCGGAACGGTCAGATCGATCCCAACAATAGTTCCAACGGACCTAAATCTCGAAATTATCGTTTTACCCTCAAAAAAATCGGCAGCCATTGGAAAATCGCTAACATTGAAAAACTCTCCTAACCCTTCCCTCTCCCCTGTTTTTTGAGCATATGGATCGCGATTCGATCGAGCGAAACCTAAAAAACCTCACCCAAAAACTCCGCAAACCTTTACTTTTCGGTCTCTTCGGCGGAACCGGATGTCTCGCGGCGGCGGGAATATTGGGAGAAACCTGGCTGTATCTGACCCGACGACCTCCCACCACCGTCACCGAACCCCAAGCCGTGGTTCTCCTCATCGACAGTTCCAGCAGCATGAGCGAGGGAAAACTCCCCGAAGTCCAAGAGGCCGCCGCCGAATTCGTCAACCGACAAGACCTGGACCTTCACGACCTGGCCGTTGTCGCCTTTTCCAACAACCCGCGACTCCTCGCCAACCTGGACGCCGAGGCCGCCGAACTCCACCAAGCCATTTCCAGCCTTTACCCCTCGGGAAACACCAACCTCTACGAAGCTCTCAACGCCGCCGCCTCGGTGTTGCGAGACGCGGAACGGGAAACCCCCGCAACTCCCCACATCCTGCTGTTTACCGACGGTCAACCCAACAATCCCTACGGAGCGGAATCGGTCGCCAGACAACTCCGCAACGCCGACATCAACCTCGTGGCGGTGGGAACTGGAGACGCACAAATCGACTATTTGGCGATGTTAACTGGCGATCGCAACCGGGTGTTTTTCGCCAATTCCGGGGAAATCGACAAAGCCTTCCAAGCCGCCGAAAGCGTCATTTACGGAAAACAACTCGTGGAATCCGACGACAGCGGCGACTACGGCTTAGTGTTCGGCGTCGTCCGCATCGGCGTGTGGACGGGATTTTTGGCGTTGGGAACCTCTCTGTTCTTAATCGTCGGACAAAACTACACCCTTCGCCGTCGTTGGCTCTCGGCGTCGGAAGCGGCTCTGGGTGGGGGTGGCGGCTTCCTGGCGGGGTTGACGGGGGGAGCGGTGGGACAGTTGGCGTTCGTCCCGGTGGCGAACGTTCCGGCGTTGTCGTGGCTGGCGAGGGTGACAGGGTGGACGCTGCTGGGAACCCTCGTTGGTGGGGGGATGTCGTTTTTTGTTCCCAATCTCCCTCTATCGAAAGCGTTGCTGGCCGGAGCCTTGGGTGGGGTGTTGGGAGCGGCGGGATTTCTGCTGTTGGAGGCGATTTCGGGAGCGATCGCGGCTCGTTTGGCGGGAGCGGCGATTTTGGGTTTTTGTATTGGGTTGGCGATCGCGTTGAGCGAACAGTTCGATCGAAAAGCGGTGTTATACGTTCGTTGGACGGATTCGGAATTTACAACCATTTCTTTGGGGAAAGAACCGATCGAAATCGGAAGTTCTCGCAACGCTCACGTTTATTTACCGAAAGATGCGGGGTTTCCTGCGAAGTTCGCTCGAATGTTTGTGGAAAACGGCAAAGTGATGTTAGAGTTCGATTCCTCGATTCAAAAGTTGCCGAAGTTTAAAAATATGAAATTGTTACGACAGGAAGTTGAAGATGGGAGTCGCCGCAAGTTCGGTCAGGTTTTGTTGGAAGTCAAACAGAAAAATATTGTTAAATCTTTGCCGAGCAAAAGTCCTTAATATAAAATATGTATTTGTCAAGTATTTTTCATCAAAAATAATGGTTCGATATACATTTTTGCTCGCCACTGAAAAAACGCCAGATCCGAATTATGTCTCTCATCATCTCGATTTACCACCCGCCTTAGAAAACGACCCCGATCGCCTGTTCGATCGAGCCTTTTGCGAAGACTTGCGATCGATCCTCCAACAGAAAACCGACTGCGCCATCAACGACGTACAGCTCGATCGCATCGTCAAGGCTTGGCTCGAAGACATCAAAGAAGGCTATCGAAATACCCGTCTAGTTCTCGAACTTCCTCCCCTCGAATTCGAGAACGTCCATCAACTCCAAGACGAGGGCGATCGAACCGTTCCGCCGTTAATTCCCCCCGATTTATCCGATATTGCACCCCAAGGGGGAGCCTTACCGCCATTGACATTTAATTAACCGTTCAATCCCGTTAATATCGAATTCAGAATTACGATGCTTGACGTTACCATTACACCCCATCTCGAATTTTTAGCCGCCGACAAACCGGGACAAAAACTGTTTGTCATGTTGAAACTGCGTCCGAATCGGGACGTATCCGCCAGTCGTCCTTCAACGAGTTTTAACTTCGTCATCGACACCAGCGGTTCCATGTATGACGACACCGATTTAGGAAAACCCAAAATCGACGTAGTTATCGACGCCTTAAACAATCTCGTTCGTTCCCACAAAGCCGATTCGCGCGATCGCATCGCACTCGTCCAATTCGACGATTCCGCCTCCATCTTGCTTCCCCTCACCCCCGCCACCGACACCGCCGCCATCCAAACTGCGATCGATCGACTGCGGGACTTCAGCGGCGGGACTTGTATGGCGAAAGGGATGCAAGACGCACTCGATCTCTTGCAAAACTGCGATCTCAGCAGTCGCCGTACCCTGATTTTCACCGACGGCGAAACCTTCGACGAAACCGACTGTCGAGAACTGGCGATACAATTCGCCAAAGCCGGAATTCCCATCACCGCCTTAGGCGTCGGCGACTACAACGAAGACTTGTTGGTGTATTTGAGCGATCGCACCGGGGGACGAGTTTTCAACGTCGTCGAAACCGCCAACACCGCCGGAACCACCGACATCGCCATTTCCGAACTTCCCAACACCATCTTTCAAGAAGTCCAACAGGCGCAAGCAGAAGTCATCAACAACCTCAAACTGAACCTGCGAACCGTCAAAGGCGTAACCTTGCAACGTCTCAGCCGCGTCTACCCCGATCGCGCCGACATTCCCCTCGATACAGAACCCTACCTCATGGGAAGCGCCCTCGCCAACGACGACACCGTATTTATCCTCGAATTCGACATCGACAGTCGCGCCGGTTCGCGGGTTCGCATCGCGCAACTGGGGTTAACTTACGACGTACCGGGACAGCAGCGACGCGGCGAACTTCCTCCCCAAAACTTGGTTGTCCAATTCGTCGCGGGACGCGGTGGCGTGGCGCAAACCAATCCCGAAGTCATGGGATACGTACAGCAGTGCAACATCGGTCAGTTGGTCGATCGCGCGGCCTCGGTTGCAGAAAACGATCCGGACCAGGCGCAAAAACTGCTCGAAACCGCCAAACGAGTGACCGTCAAAATCGGCAACGATGCCATGTTGCAATCTCTCAATCTCAGTATTGACGAAGTTCGCAAAACTCGCAAGTTGTCTTCGGGAACTCGTAAAACCGTGAAAATGGGAGCCAAAGGAAAAACCGTCAAAATGAGCGATAGTCCCAACGAAGGATTGTCTGAAGAACAAATCCGTAATTTGACGGGAACTTAGGGTTTTTAAACTTCGCTTTTTTTTCGATCGATAGATTTTAACGATACATTTTAAGGAGACTCAACAATGTCCGTGACTTGCGCCACTTGCGGCTACGATAACAATCCCGCCGATGCAGAATTTTGCGACGCCTGCGGTGCAGAATTACAAACCGCTGCCGCCGCAACCCCCGCAGCTTCAGAACCGCAAACTTCGCCGCTGGATTCGACGCCGGAAATCGTTTCGATCGCACCGCCTGCGCCAACATCTCCTCCGTTGAATTCCGAACCCGAAGCTACGGTGACTTCAGAAACACCAACACCGTCTTCAGAAACGACAACTTCGGCGCGTTTAGTGGCGAAACAACCGAACGCACCGCAACCGGAATTTCCGTTAAATTCGGTGGCGTTGGTGGGAATTTTCGATTCGGATAGCGGTCCAGTGGATATCGATCTCGAAACGTTTTTTGGCGGAGAAACCGTGTCTCGACATCATGGGGAAATTTACCCGGATGGGGACAATTGGATGGTGAAAGATTTGGGTTCGACGAACGGTATTTTTATTAAGCCGAGCGGTCAAAGTCGTTTTGGTGCGCGAATTACGACGCCGACGGCGTTAAATTCTGGGGACGAGTTAGCCTTTGGTAAGGTTCAGTTTATTTTTCAAAGTCCTTAGTTCTCTGGTTCTGTTTTTTTGTAGGTTGGGTGTAGCGAAGCGAAACCCAACAATCTCACTTTTGAGAATTCACCACAGAGGACACAGAGGGGTTTTGGGATTCAAATTCCAATTTTGATGGAATGAGTTTGAAACAATCGTGATTTTAGAAAAGAGTCTGTTACAAATTGATTCGTTTGCAGTGACAGTTCTCGAATCTCTCGGTCAGCAAAACGGTCAAATTCGCTATTTTAAGGTAAATTTAGAACGAGAAGACGGCGACGGTTCAGAATTGGGGTTGTTGCGCGTGGGTTCAGCGACGGGTTTGCTTCAGCAAGAGTTGCAACTGCGGGAGAGTTTGGGGGAGTATGCGTTGGTTGCGCCGTTGTTGGCGAAGTTGACGGTTTCTGACATTTCTGAGGTTTTGCAAGATTCGCCGATTTCAACAGTTGAGGAATCGGAGGAATTGGAAAATGAAATTGAGGTTGAGGTTCGTTCCTCAATCCAACCGAATGAGGAGAGTTTGGAGGAGGTTGAAACCACAGAGGGGGACTATTTAGAAGAGGAGTATTATCCAGAAGAACCGCTTCCGGGGGATGATGGCGATCGACTGTTGTTATTAACAGCGTTTCCCGAGGAACAAAAGACGTTAACGCGGTGGTTAGATACGACTCATCCTCCTACAGAGATTTTAACGACGATCGCGCAACTCTGTCAGTTGTTTTGGTATTTCCATCAAAATCAAGGGTGTGCGATCGATCTCGATCCGGATTTTATCGAAATTCGCCAACCGATTCGCGTTTTCGATCTGACGAACGTTTATCCTGAAGGAACGCCGCTAAACTCGGGTTTAATGGGGACTTATGTTGCGCCGGAACTAGCGTCGAATCCCGTTCCCGAGGAGAAAAATAGTACTTATACTATCGGTGCGTTACTCTATTGTGCCTTATTGGGAGAACCTTGGGAACCGGACGGGTCGATCGATTCCAAAATCTGTGCGGTTCCCCGATTTTCTCAACTGTTGGAACTTTCTTTATCTCCGGTTTCAGACGATCGTTTTTCCCTGGAACAGTTACGGAGTTTGCTGATTGAAACCCGCAACGAGTTAACGATTCCTCGGGTAACGTGGGAAACCGCCAGCGACTCGACGGTGGGATTGTCACCGCGACGCCTCCATAACGAGGATAGTTACGGGATTTTACAATGGGATCGATCGCAGTCTTCCCCAGTTCTTTTAGCAGCGTTAGCGGATGGAATGGGAGGAATGGCGGCGGGAGAAGTCGCCAGTCGGGTGGCGGTAGAAACGGTTCTCGAGGGATGGCGAGAAACTGACAAAACTTCCGATGAATTGGCGGGAAGTCAGCGTTTAGTTGCTCTTGTCGAACAAGCCAACTTAGCGGTTTCAGAGGCGGTTGAAAACGGGGGAACCACGTTAAGCGTGGTGTTGGCGGAATCTCGAAAATTGTCGATCGCTCATGTCGGCGACAGTCGTATTTATTTAATTAAAAATGGCGAAATTCGTCAATTAAGCGAAGACCATTCATTAGTGGCGCTTTTGGTTGCAAGCGGTCAAATTTCTCTTGAAGAAAGTCAAGAACATCCCGATCGAAACGTTTTGACGAAATCTCTCGGCTCGAAAAAAACACTCGCCAGCGGTTACGTCCAAAGCATTAGCGATATTGAATTGCAGGATGGCGATATAATTTTACTGTGTTCTGATGGGGTTTGGGATTTTATTTCAAATCAAGATTTTTTAGAATTGTTTGAAGACTGCGAGAGTTTAAACTTAGCAGTAAAATCGGCAATTCAGCAAGTTTTGAAATGGGGCGCTCCCGATAACGCGACGCTCTTGGCGTTACGCTGTCGCGTCAGTTTTCCTGAAGTGAGATTTGAGAAGTCTTGAGTGAAATTTGGGGTTCACCACACCATAACTTGAGGACACAGAGTTTTTAAAATCCTGTTACGCTGAGATAAAACGCCTTGAACGATGACTAATACTTGTCCGTCTTGTTTGCATGAAAATTTACCCGGAGAGCGCGTCTGTATTGTCTGTGGAACCTCTCTCACACCGACGATACAGAGCGTTTCTTCGACTCCTGGGAGCGCGATCGCAACGCCAAGCGTTTCCAGCCTACATCTTCCCAGCGGAACCTTACTAAAAAAGGGAATATATAAAGTCATAAAAACCATCGGACAGGGGGGATTTGGGATTACTTACGAAGCAGTTTATTGTAAAAATAACGCCCGAGTTGCCATTAAAGAACTTTGGCCAGAAAATGGTTATCGGCAGGGCAACTCGGTTTTGTGGCCGTCGTCAATTTCCCCCATCGATCGAAACGAGCAAATTCAAAAATTCAAACTCGAAGCCGCCAACTTACAACGCTGCAACTCTCCCAATATTGCCCAAATTTACGATTGCTTTGAAGAAAATTCCACCATTTACATGGTGATGGAATTTATCGACGGTTCGACATTGCTTAACATACTCGAATCTAAAAAGCAAATTCCCGAAACAAAAGTTATAAATTACATCAAACAAATTGCAGAAGCCCTAGAAAACGTCCATCAAAACCAATTACTCCATCGAGATATCAAACTCGAAAACATCATCATAGACCGGAGCGATCGAGCCGTTTTAATCGACTTCGGCACCGCCAGAGAATTCATCGCCGGAAAAACCGCCGATATGACCGTATTTCTCTCTCCCGGTTACGCCCCCTTCGAGCAGTATTCCAAAACCGCAAAACGCCTCAAATCCAGCGACATTTACGCCCTCTGCGCCGCCACCTACGAACTGCTAACCGGACAACTTCCCAGCGCCTCAGTCGATCGCGCCACCGCCATTTCCAACGGTTCCCCCGATCCTTTAATCCCTCCCAGAAAACTCAATCCCAACCTCAGCCCTCACCTCGAACGAGTCGTGTTAATGGGATTGCGTTTCCGCGCCGAAGAACGCATCCAAAACGCCCGCGATTTAATCGCCGCCCTCGATGGAAAACTCGTTTCGCCCCTCCATCAAAAAGCCAGAAATTTCATCAGTCAAAACAACCTCACCGAAGCCGTCAACACTTACGAAACCTGCTTAGAACGAGAACCCGACAACACCGAAATTGCCATCGAACTGGCGCTGACCTTACTCCATTTATACCGCCAAAACCCCTCAGACCACTTGCTCGATCGCGCCGAAGCCGCCGCCCGCAATGCCCTCGGAACCCCAGACGGGCGCAGTTACGGCGTTTGCGGCTTCATCAATTGTCAGCGCCAACAATGGAAAACCGCCGTCAAACAACTACAACAAGGACTTCACCTCAGCCCCAACCAAGCCTGGATGCACACCAACCTCGCCTGGGCGTTCGGAAACCTCAACGACTGGAACGCCGCCCACAGCAGCATTCAAACCGCCTTGCAACTCAATCTCAACGATACCTTTGCCCTAGGCGTACAAGCCTGGATTGCGTTCCACCGCCAACAGTGGAAAACCGTCGTTCGGGCGGGAACCCAAGCCATTTTTAAATCTCAGCAAGACTCGCCTCAAATGGCAACGGATTTAAAATCCTGGGTGTATCCCTTCACCATCGCCGCCTTAGAACGAGTCACAACGCAAAAAGGCAGCGATGTCGCCCGCCGAGTTCGCGCCTTCGTCACCCAAGTTCCCGATAACGCCGTCGCCTTGGGATTGCAAGCCTGGTACGAATACCGACAAAGCAACCTCGCCGCCTGTCGCCAAAGCCTGGAA
The DNA here is from genome assembly GCF_049974805.1 of Baaleninema sp. NCBI lineage: Bacteria > Bacillati > Cyanobacteriota > Cyanophyceae > Oscillatoriales > Oscillatoriaceae > Baaleninema > Baaleninema sp. The sequence goes on along the minus strand of NZ_JBNGCO010000017.1, from coordinate 2,037 downwards.
CTCGCCAACTGTTGCAACAGAGTTCCCGATTGGGTTGCTATCAACGGCGGCTTAATTTACGAACATCTCGACGATTGGGCGAGTGCAGCGCGATTTTACGAAGAACGCCACCTACAGAATCCCCAAGATGCTTGGATTAACGCCCGTTTGGGAACAGTTTTAGGGATTTTGGGGCAGTGGAATTCGGCGAAACCCTATTTGGAAAAAGCTGTGAAACAGAATCCTCAACTTCCGCAAGCCTATCGAAATCTCGGTTGGGTTCTGTCTCAGTTGCGAACCGTTGATGGAAAAGTCGAATCCGTTCGGGAGTTGCTGGCGGCGTATCGTCAGGCGGTGGCGTTGTGCGAAACGCAACATCCCGAGGCGGCGAAGGAGATTCGTACTCTGTTTCAGGGAATTGGGATTTCTCTGTAAAATTGAGAGAGTCGATACAGAGGGGTTTGGAGAGACTCCGACGCAAGCGTGTAAATTGGTATAGAGCGAAAACCAACCGCAAAGCGATCGATACCGACGCAGTAACGCAACGGTTTCAGAAAAAACCTCTATGACCCTCACCATCTACAACACGCAAACCCGACAGAAAGAACCCTTCCAACCCACCGTTCCCGGTGAGGTGAAAATGTATTGCTGCGGCGTGACGGTGTACGACGACTGCCACCTCGGCCACGCGCGATCGTATATCGTATGGGATACGGTGCGGCGCTATCTCCTCTGGCGCGGCTATAACGTGCGCTACGTGCAGAACTTCACCGACATCGACGATAAAATCCTCAATCGCGCCAAGGAACAAGGGCGCACCATGTCGGAGGTGTCGGAAGAATACATCGACGCCTACTTCCGCGACATTCGCCAACTCAACGTTAAAGACGCCGACGAATATCCCCGCGTCACAGAACATATCGACGATATCTTCGACTTAATTCAACGCCTCATCGAGAAAGATATCGCCTATCCCGCCAACGGAGACGTTTACTATAGCGTGCAATCGTTCCCTGGTTACGGGAAACTCTCGGGGCGCACAGAAGAGCAAATGCAATCGGGCGCCAGCGGAAGAGTCGCCGCTGAAGATACCAAAAAACGCCATCCCTTCGATTTCGCTCTCTGGAAAAGTGCCAAACCGGGAGAGCCGTCTTGGGAGTCCCCCTGGGGGAAAGGGCGCCCGGGGTGGCACATTGAATGTTCGGCGATGATTCGGCGGGTTCTCGGCGACACCATCGACATTCACGGCGGCGGCGGGGATTTGGTGTTTCCCCACCACGAAAACGAAATCGCCCAATCGGAGGGGGCGACGGGTAAACCTCTCGCGAAATATTGGACCCATAACGGAATGGTGCGCGTCAACGGCGAGAAGATGTCGAAATCTTTGGGGAATTTTACGACGATTCGGGAACTGCTCGATCGCTGTAACCCGATGGTGGTAAGGTTGTTCGTGTTACAAGCGCAGTATCGCAAACCCCTCGATTTCACCGACGACGCCATCGCCTCGGCGGAAAACGGCTGGAATACGTTAAAAGACGGGTTGTTGTTCGGCTATCAATTCGGCGAAAAACTAGGTTGGAACCCCGAAGACACCCCGGAAATCCTCGAAGCCGTGGCGGAAAAGTTCCAAACGGCGATGGACGACGATTTCAACACTTCTGGCGGTTTGGCGGTGGCGTTCGAGTTGGCGAAGGAACTGCGTCGCGTTGGAAATATCCTCGTTCGCGGCGGCGAGGTGGCGGTTTCCGCCGAAACGCTACAGCGTCAGTGGGTGACGTTGGTGGAACTGGCGGAGGTGTTGGGCTTGGAAGCGCAACCGGAAGACGCCAGCGAAGCCGCCGACGGCTTGAGCGACGAGGCGATTCTCGCTCTCATCGAACAGCGTCAGGCGGCGCGGAAAGCGAAGAATTTCGCCGAAGCCGACCGAATTCGGGAGGATTTAAAAGAACAGGGCGTTACGCTTGTCGATAAACCGGGCGAAACCACCTTCATTCGGGGTTAAGAGACAATATAGGGGTTGACTTTTAATCGGTTTTGTGATAATCGAATCCTAGATAG